>JBDRBN010000061.1:0-37578 GCA_043822785.1 Pseudomonadota bacterium | reverse complement strand
CAAAAATGTTGGAAAATATCTTGCAGAATACGCTTATCGCTTCAACAGAAGGCACACGCCGGAAACCCTTTTTCATCGCGCACTTACGGCCTGTTGCTTAGCAAAACCTGTAACTTTGTGTGCGTTATCTGGATAGGCATGGTATTTTTGAGATTTTTTACCTATTAGAATCAATCAGTTAGTCCGGAAAAATAAACCTGCAAAACAAAACTCCCTCCGCCGATCCACTTCTTGGCCGCGTTCCAGTCGGCGTCGATGAGCAAAAGCCCGTGCTTGCCGCGCTTGCCAAAGAGCTGATCGGGCTTCACAACGAGCTTTTGTTTAAGGAGCCACGGCTGTTTCTTGGAAAGGACATCCATATCAGTATCAGGGCCCGCCAGCGCCACCGTGCCTTCATAGGCAATTCCTTCTCCCAAATACTTTGGCAGCTCAGTAGCGAGCATTCTCTTTGCATCGTATTCACGAATTCCCCGTTGTGCCATTTTTGCCTCCGGTAATTCACCTACAAGATGGATCATTTTTTTAGAAGTTTTTTCTTCTCCGACTCTCGAAGATAATTCTCGCCTGAAACTACAGGGCGACCGAGCCTCTTTTCAAGCTTGCGCTTTGCATCGCCAGCAATATCACCACCAGCCTCAGCGTCGCTCTTTAGTTTTTCCATGCCCTGCGAATCCTCATTTCTTGTAATTTCAGTGGTGGCTCTCTCACCCAACATGGAAAAAATCAATTCGAAATCATTCATATGGTCACGCAGATTCTGCCTATTCAACCCCTTGAACTTCTTATATTCTGAAGGCGTCATACCAAAGGTGGCTTTTGATATCTCAGCCGTAAGAATCGCATAATCTCTCTCTTCTTTTGCACCTCTCTGTTGCCATTCATCGGTCAACTCTTCTCGTATTGCAATGCCCCGCATTCTCTTCTCAATCCAGTCATCCGAGTATCCTTTGGCTTTGTAGAGGGCTCTGGTTCGTTTAGTTGCGATCTCAGGATCTTCAATTTCTTGAATACGCTCATAGCCAACTCTAGCTAACCATCTCTTAAAAGGCTCTGCTTTTGGAGAAGGGATGGATTGAATGATCCTGAACATAGTCTCTGTATTTGCACAATCCGTTTCGTAATATTTACCATCCGATGATTCTAATTTCAGTTGTACGATTTTTTCGTACAACTCGTTAAACCCTTCTTTTTGCTGAAGATTTCGCTTGAGATCAGACCAATAGCGACGTGGATTACTGCTGTCGGTGAGAACTTCAATCACATCGATTATAGAAAACCACCATTCATCATGTTCGATTGTCCTTCTAACCTTTTTACCCTTAAAAATTGCAATCTTTGTATCCATCCCAAGCTCCCAAACTATAGAATACTATTTATCCGGATGTAAGCATGCATGCGACTATTAATGAGGTGCCAGGAGAAAATCAAGGAGTGAAATAAAGACACCGCGCACTCAAGTGCGTAGCGAGGGTAAAAAACAAAAGGGTAAAAGGGTACATTACTTCTTGGAGTCCTGGGGCCCTTCGACTCCCCTTCGACTCATTTCATTCGCTCATGGTCACTCAGGGCAGGCGCCAGAACCGGACGAAAGCTGACAATGCTGAAGCAATCGCCTGAGGAGAGGTTGCAGCGATAGGCCGCGCGCAGGCACGGGAGATAATAGCCGAGCATCGAACCGCCGCGGATGACAAACATAGATGACCCCTCCTCCCATGGACTTGATGTCCACTCACACACGTTTCCGATCATATCCTTTAAACCATAGCCATTAGCATATGCATCAGGATGATTAACAGCACGGGTTACTCTTATAGCAAAGTAGTGTGCTTGTTCAATGGTAGCTGGCCTAATGAATTCATTTCCACTTGGACCTTTAGCTGCCTTCTCCCACTCCGCTTCAGTTGGAAGCCTGCCGATTATTGGTATTCCCATTTCCTTGCTCAGTTTTTCGCCTAGCCATTTTGCATATGCTGTGGCTTTTTCATGGGTAACTTGAACGGCTGGTTGATAATCGCCAGCAAATTTACTCTCGAGATTTCGCATATCCTCTTGGCCAACTGCCTTAAGGAAAGCGTCAAACTCCACATTGGTCACAGGATGATCCAGCATATAAAATCCGCCGGTCATAACAGTTCTCAGCGGTTTCTCGCCATAACCATAATACGCATAAGGATCGTCATCGGGTGAGCCCATCTGAAACTCGCCAGGCGGAATCCAACGCCACTGGGCGCCCAAATCAAATGGCGCATTAAGATCTTTTACCACAGCGGCGCCGGCAAGTGCTGCCTCACCTGTTGCGTCTATTGTCGCAGCCAAATGCACTGCAAGATTCACCGCTAGGCTATGCCTATTGAGTAAAGCAAAAACCTTTTGTCGTTGCTCAGGATAGCCTGAGATTATCGATCTAAGTTCAGCCAAGGATGTATCGTTCGGTATTGTTCTTTTGTATGTGTCTATGGCTGCGCCTACAGCATTAAATCCGCTAAGGGCTTGAGAGGGAGGTATCTTGCCTGTCTGCACACCGTTCACAAAGCCTGATATGCCTGCTGTATGAATGAATTGAAGCGCTGGATTAATCGTTGGTGTTGTCATGGTTCTCCCTTCTTTAAAGGTTATGTCCTCTTATCGCATATCCTCGCAAAAAGTTGCGTCCAAATTTTTTCTATTTTTTAAAGTTTTTTTTTTGCAGCTTAGCTGGTAGATATTTCCTCTTATAAATTTAGAGGTTAAATAGCTGTGAAAGGGCAAAAGAGGTATTTCAGATTGTCCATCGCGAGCCCAGCACAATCTGGTGCTGGGCGTGGCGATCTCATGAGAGGGATAAGGGGATTGCTTCACCCAGCAGGTGCTGGGTTCGCAATGACAGTCTTGTTTAACTATTCGAATTATAAAAAGAATGCATGCTCTTAAAAATTAAGTGTCGGATTTTAGGTATAATTCTTTCATTTCAGTAGACCATAGGCTGGATGCGTAGGTTGTCGGATGAGACACGTGCAGGATAATCAAGCTGCCACTAAAACCTTACCGGTCTTCTGGATCTCGCCCCAAAGGATGCTGTCGGATCCTGCTTTCTCTATTTCCTCCGGCGTATAGCCAAGCACCTCAAGGGGAGCATCAACGCAGATAGTTAGTCGTGAAAGCATCTCCAGGCGTTCAAGTGCAGACCACCTTGCCAAATCCGCTGATACGATCACCAAATCAATATCACTAAGAGGTGTGGCGGTCCCTGCTGCATGTGATCCAAAAAGAATCACCTTTTGTGGATTGATGCCGTGCTTCCTAAGTTCAGCAATATAGATTGAAACTGCCTTTTCTACGTCAGCGTATTTTTCAACCATTTGAATAGCTCCTCGGTTATTGAGGGACAGGTTTAATGTTATCTACATCAAGATCTTCTTTCCAGTCCTACGTGCAGCTTCGATGATCGTGCTTGAATCATCCTCCTGCCATTGTTTCACTCCACAGGGGATCGGTTCGATCCGGCTGTCAACCTGCGGTGCAAGCCTCCAAAGAAGATCAATATCGCGCCTCTTTCTTTTTGCGTCAAATTTCGGTGAGACGACAATCAGGTCGATATCGCTCCATTTGTCGCACTTTCCTGAGACGGAAGAGCCGAAGACCACACCGAACTTAACCGAGACACCATTGTCATTCACCGTATGTAAATACCTCTTCACCGCTCCTGCAATCGTTTGAGCAACCATTTAAACACCTCCTTTGCACGAGCTCGATATTTTTTTGCTTCTGCCAACGTTGGCGGAGTTGTCAGCGATTCAGGGTAACGGCCTTCAAGGTTGAACGAGTTAATCTCGGCAAGTATGTTGATTTGCTTTTGCGTAATCTTGAGACAAGCCAGCTCTGCAAGCCGAACCAGATTGTGAGTCCTTCATCCAATAGACGAGCTGTTTTTTGATGTCTATCATGACTCCCCTGTATCAACCTAACCATACAATAAATTGGATGCATTAGCAATCAGCGGTCGTCCCTCGTTTTAAAACGTTTTCTCCAACCTCTTTGCCACCTGATCGATAAAGCCCTCAGTAGTTTCGTATTTCTTAGCAGGCGGTGTTACCAGATGCATGAGGTCTTTGGTCATTATGCCTGATTCGATGCAAGCGACTACAGCTTCCTCAAGCTTGTTCGCAAAATTAACTACATCCGGAGTTTTATCCATCTCTCCGCGTTTGCTTAGCGCACCTGTCCATGCATATATTGATGCTACAGAGTTTGTGCTCGTGGGGTTGCCATTCTTGTACTCATGATAATGGCGCCTTACTGTGCCGTGCGCAGCCTCGTATTCATATTTGCCATCTGGCGAAACCAGCACAGAAGTCATCATGCCCAGGCTGCCAAAACCAGAGGCCACCATATCTGAAAACACATCGCCATCGTAATTTCTGCATGCCCACAGAATGCCGCCTTCATGCTTCATGATTTGCGCCACTGCATCGTCAATGAGCATATAACGATATGTTATTCCCGCTTCGTCGAGCCTCTTTTGATTAAGCGCGATCTCCTCGGAGAATACGTTTTTAAAGTGAGCGTGGTATATTTTGCTTATGGTATCTTTGGCGCCAAACCACAGGTTTACCTTTTCTGATATCGCATAGTTGATGCAAGACTTGGCAAAGGAGCGGATCGAACGATCTGTATTGTGTATGCCCATGACTATACCCGGCCCGTCAAACTCCTTTAGAGTAAGTCGCTTAAGTTCAGTGCCATCCTTACGCGTATAAACCAGATCTACTTTTCCCGGTTCGGTAACCACGTATTCCTGACTCTTGTACAGATCGCCATAAGCGTGACGTCCGATGATGATGGGCTTTTTCCAGCTGCGAACAGCGGGCACGATGTTCTTCGTCATTATGGGCTTACGAAAAACCGTGCCATCAAGAATACCTCTTATCGTGCCATTAGGCGAAGGCCATGCCTTCTTGAGATTATACTCTTTGACGCGCTCTGCGTCCGGCGTGATGGTGGCGCACTTCACGCCCACGCCATATTCTTTTATGGCCGCTGCTGCCTCAACTGTAATCTCATCATCTGTTTCATCGCGGCGCGCAACGCTTAAATCATAGTACTTGAGATTAACACTTATATACGGCTCGATGAGCTTTTGCTTGATCATCGCCCAGATGATCCTTGTCATCTCATCGCCATCCATCTCAACGATCGGTTTCGTTACCTTGATCTTGGCCATATACTATTCCTCCGTAATGGATGTCATTGCGAGGAACCGCAGGCGACGAAGCAATCTCCTGCAATCAGGGGATCGCCGCGCTCACGATGTTCGCTCGCGATGACAGCTAGTGTTCATCTATGTGCTTTCATTCGTATAATTCAACAATCCTCCTGCTAGCACGATCTTGCGCTGGCGAGCTGACAGGTTGGCAGCACACTCTATGGTCTTGCCCTTTGTAGTATTCTTAACCTGAACCGGAGTACCGGTCTCGACTGCCTTTTTATAATCAGAAACCTCAAGCTTATCCCCTGCCTGGATCGCATCGTAATCAGAAGCGTTTGTAAAAGTAAGCGGCACAATGCCAAAATTCACCAGGTTGTCAGCGTGTATACGCTCAAACGATTTTGCGATCACAGCCTTTACGCCAAGATACATGGGACACAAGGCAGCATGCTCACGACTTGAGCCCTGGCCGTATGATTCGCCTGCAACTATGATGTTGTGAATTTTTGAATCACGATTTTTCATGCAACGCTGTGCAAATGTGGAATCAACATTCTCAAACACAAACGTGGCGTACTTGGGCACATTAGACCTGTATTTAAGCCTCGGGCCTGCCGGCATTATGTGATCGGTCGTCGTCTTGTCGCCCACCTTTATGGCCGCTTCACCGCTTAACGTATTGGGCATCGGATCATTTTTCGGCGGATCACCGATATTTGGCCCGCGTTTTATCTCTGTGTCGCGAAGCCCAGGCGTTGGCATGATAAACATCCCATCATCGATGAGATATTTTTCAGGCATCGTAACCCTGGGATAATCGATCTTAAGAGTTCTTGGATCCGTGATTTTGCCGGTGAGCGCAGCTGCAACTGCGACCTCACAGCTGGTGAGATAAACCTGCGCATCCTTGGTTCCGCTGCGTCCTTCAAAGTTACGGTTGACTGTGCGCACTGACACTCCGCCAGAAGAAGGCGATAAGGAGTTGCCTATGCAAAAGCCGCATGCGCTCTCTAAGATGCGCGCACCCGCATCAATGAGGTCTGAAAGATATCCCTCGTGCGCGAGCATTGCCAAGACCTGGCGCGATCCGGGTGCGATACCCAAACCCACGCCGGGCGCAACTTTCTTGCCCTTCAGCATCTTGGCAACGGTGACCAGATCTTTGTAAGAGGAATTTGTGCACGAGCCGATACACACCTGATCCACTTTTATATCTGAAAGCTCGCTCACCTTTTTTACGTTGCCCGGGCTGTGAGGGCACGCTGCCATGGGCTCTATCTGTGAAAGATCGAGATCAATAACCTTGTCATAGCTTGCGCCTTCATCCGCCCTAAGCTCTTTCCAATCCTTCGCGCGTCCTTGCGCTGCGAGAAACTTGCGGGTCTCTTCATCTGATGGGAATACAGATGTGGTAACGCCCATCTCTGCGCCCATATTTGTGATTGTTGCACGCTCGGGAACAGTAAGAGTAGAAACACCTTGTCCGCCGTACTCTAGCATTACGCCCACATTGCCCTTGGTAGTAAGCATCTCGAGCATCTTAAGCACCACATCCTTTGCCGTAACCCACGGCTTGAGCTCACCGGTTATATTTACCTTATAAACCTTTGGCGCGGTGAGATAAAAAAGGCCGCCACCCATGGCGACCGCAACATCAAGACCTCCTGCCCCAATTGCAATTTGGCCTATGCCGCCTCCGGTGGGAGTGTGCGAGTCGCTGCCCAAAAGAGTAGTGCCTGGTTTTCCAAAGCGTTCGAGATGAACCTGATGGCAGATGCCATTGCCAGGACGCGAAAAAATGATGCCATATCGCGCTGCAATACTCTGAAGATATGCATGGTCATCTGCGTTTTCAAAGCCCACCTGCACCGTATTGTGATCTACATAAGAAACAGAAAGATCTGTTTTCACCTCTTTCATGCCCATGGACTCGAACTGCAAATAGGCCATGGTGCCCGTTGCATCTTGGGTGAGCGTTTGGTCGATTCTGATTCCTATTTCTTTGCCTGGGATAAGTTCGCCTTCTTTGAGATGTTCTTGGAGGATTTTCTGGACTAAATTTTTTCCCATATTTCACCTCGTCAAGGTTTTTAGACCTAAATTCGGCTCATTGATATAGCTTAAATTTTATTTTTGTACACTCAAAAAAAGGCGAGACCGGCGAGACCGGAGATTGCTTCGTCACTGCGTTCCTCGCAATGACACCTTTCTCGCGTGTCTCGCTTTTCTCGCGTGTCTTGCTTATTCAGGTATGGGCTTTAGCTTCACGATAACAGGATTGAACTCATTGACTGATAGGGAGAGATTGAGATCGCTAGGTAAATACCCTGTTTTCTCTATATGAATTCTGTAGCTTCCCAAAGGCAAGTCATGGAGTATTACAGGAGTGGACTGACCAACTTCTTTGTCGTTTACCACAACCTTAGCTCCGGCTGGATCTGAATACACATATACCACAGACCTAAACGGCGATATCTTTTGAAACAAATCGTTGGCCTCGCGCTTTACCTCATCGTCCTTGGCCTTGAGCAGCACTTCTACCAAAAGCGGCAACGCCTTGTTTAACTGTTGCTGAATAGCATAGCAATTGACAAGACCAAGCATAGCTGAATAACGCTGCTCCTCGCTCTGCTTGGCTTGATCAAAATAGCCAATAGCACGCTGCAGATCGTTCATATTGAAATAAGCCTTGCCCAATAGGTAGTTGGCGAGTGCAATTTCAGATGGCGCCGGATTGGATGAAAGCGCCTGAGCTAGTTCGTTTATGGCTTCCTGCCAAAGCTGCCTGTTCATGGCCAGCGTGGCGTTATTGATATGGGCACCAGCGATCGAGGTCTCAAGTTTGACATCAGCCACAAAGGGCGTGTTTATATCGACCTTAAGATCTTCAGCATGCTCGAAATAGCCTTCTTTCCTGAGCACCAGGCGGTGCTCGCCCAGCGGAAAGTTACCTTCGAAAGGAGTTCTTCCCACGACCTTGCCGTCAATAAATACCTCGGCATTTCTTGGCTCAGAACGCACCTTTACAGGAAACATCTTAAGATCCTCTTCGCTTACATCCAACGAAAAGGTTGGGCTATCCTCTGCAATGTTGAACTCGCGGCGAAAGATAATATCGCTCACATACGTAGGTGATGTTTCGCCCATCTTGTGCGCACGCCTAAGCTCTAACTTATACTCGCCAAACGGAATATATATGGGTTTCTGTAGGATTATTTCGTTTAGCTTGGCTGTTCGTTCTTTAAATTTGTTGTAGGAAAACGTTCCTTCAAGATAGAACTCCACATCTCTGGGCAAGTTGTTTACCTTGATCATGCCAATGGGAGCGCGAAAAAGAACAGGTATGACTGATTTATCGATTTCGGTTTTAAACTCCGCCTGCTGGGTGTACTGCTGCCCAATCTCGGTCATATCAAACAGTGCGTCTGCCTGATAAGTCTTATCTGCTTCAAGCTGCACGTTTATTCGAAGGGGTGCGGTGCCCACTTTTTCGCCCTGGAACGTTATCTCCGCAGGCATGGGGCTTGAGGCAAAATCCAGGAAAACCGGCACCTTTTTGACTGCCGGCTCTGCAACCGGCGGCGCAGTGGGCGTAGGTTTGGCAGGAGTCGCGCCTGGTGTTGGAGGTGTCCCAGCTGTTGGCGGTGGGGCCTCCGGTGGCGTTGATGTTGGCGGTGTAACTGGCTTTGTGGGCGCAGCTTTTGGCACTGCGGGCATTTCTGCTACCGGCTTCTTTGGCATTTTTACGCCCTTGCCCTTCATCAACCGCGGCCCAAAATAGAGCGCAGAAATCAAAACAATGCCAATGAGCCCTGCTATTATTATTATCTGCTTTGTGTTGCGCAAAGCCTTTAAACGGGGAGGCCCTGGTGGCGGTCCCTTCCCTAGCATGTCCCTTCCTTCAAGCATCGGCTCCTCTGAAGGCGCCACAAGTTCTGGCTCTGTAATCTCCCTCTTCTCAATGCCAGCAGTGGCTCCATCAGGCGGTGCTGATACAAAGACCGTGCGATCTGCCATAGAAAGCTCCGGCGGAAGCGTTAGCTCCTCTTCCAGAGGGGTCTGTTGCGTTATGAGCCTTAGTTGATAGATGCCGGTTTTGACGATATCTTTATGGCCAATGCCCACCGAATCTGTGAGCGGCTTGCCATTAACCATGGTGCCGTTTTTGCTGCCCAGGTCTTTTACAAACCAGCCTGATGGGGATTTAGAGATCTCTGCGTGCTGGCGAGAGACGCTTTGGTCCTCAAGCCTAATCTCATTGCCAGGTGCGCGGCCAATGATGTTGGCGCCGTCTTTTAGAGGAAAGCGGCTGCCCGTGCGAGGGCCATCCACTACGATCATATAAGGTAGGGGATATTGAGCTCGGCGTGGCGTGGCCTCTTCGATCTCCCCCTCGGCCTTTATGACCGTCCGGTCCCCGGGTTCTGCTATTTGCGGCTCATCTGGCTTTTGGGCAACCGGTATTCTGGGTCCCTTTGTTTCTTTATCTGGCATATGATTATGCTGATTATCATAACCGCGCTTTTGCGTAAAGCATAAGACAGGACATAGAGCTTGATTTTATCTGAGGAAATCAGGATATACATGATCTATGCATTGCCTACGCCAGCTTAAGCAATTTTTCCTCATCAGCCTTTTTATCTTCCCTGTGGCATTAGGTGCAAAACCTTCTATTTTGTGGGCAAAAGACTGTATTGACTGGCCCAAGATCATGGCCCAATACGAGCTTTCGCTTATGCCCGAAGGCAACACCGTACTCGTAACCCCTTTTACCAATTTTACGAAAAAGGCAGAAGACGACTGGCTTACCACAGGTATTCGAGATTATATTGCTGACCTTATCCGCTCATCAAATCGATTAAAAGTTTTTGCAGGCCCTACAGCTCAGTATAGGACCATACAGGCAACTGATTTTACGATCTCTGGAAAATTTCAGCGCGCAGACGATCAGATGAGGGTATTCATCAGCTTTGCTGATGGAAAAACCGGAAAGCTTTTAAAGCAATTGGAAGCTGCATTCCCATATCCTGACAACAGCGAGTTCTTTAGCAAAATTGCAGATGCAGCAAATGCCCTGCTTAGCGAGATGAAAGTGAAGTGGGATACATCACATTTTAACAGCGTACGAGATGCCACAACTTCCACCAGTGCATTTGAAAACTACTCCAAGGGCAGAAATCTCCTTGAAACATATCGCGCAGGCAATATGGACAAAGCTTCTGATTTTTTCACACAGACCAAACGCTTAGACTATCGCTCTCCTTTAGGATACGAAGGCATCATCGCTGTAAACACTTTTTTGGGATTTTATTATAAGCAAATGCACAAGCCCTTTTCCACGTATTATCAAAATGCAGAGGCCGAGCTCATAAGCATGGCTAAGCTAACTCGCCCGCGCAGCTTGGTATTTGCATATACGCCCAAAAAAGCGATAAAAAAACAAACAGGCGGAGAAAAACTGAAGAACAGATTTTTGCTCAGCAATGCCGCGTTCATGGAGGCCCTTCATTCATCACAGGCAGGAAACGTTGAAGGCGCAGCCAGTGCCATGAGGCGCTGCGTAGACTTGGTTCCAGAAGATGCAATAGCGTGGTACCAGCTAGCAAAAATAGAATCGCAGCTCGGAAACATAGAAAAATCCAGAGAGGCTCTGCAAAAAGCGTATTCGATAAATGCGTGTATTGAAAGATAGTGACCAGTAACCAGTGACTAGTGACCAGTAAGAGGGGTGCAAGCTTTATGAATATTTCGAGCATGAAGAAATACGCAGTAATTGTGGTGGGCTTAACAGTACTCATGGTGCTTTGCGGGCCGGCGGATGCCAGAAAGAAGATCACTATGCCCACTGAGCGCGCTGTGTATCACAATAATCAGGGAGTAAGTTTCTTAAACAAGAACGACTATGAAAGCGCTGAAACCGAGTTTAAAACTGCAATCGAACTTTCGCCAGAATATGTGGAAGCATATAACAACCTGGGCATCGTTTATAGAAAGACCGGCCGAAACGACCTAGCCAAGGCGCAATTTGAAAAGGCCATAGATCTCGATAATAAATACGCAGCTGCATATGGCCACCTGGGCGCGGTTTATCTAGCTGAAGAAAACGTCGATGAGGCCATAAAGGTAACAAAGAAGGGATTGAAAAAAGACAGCACCCTCGCAGACTTACACTATAACCTTGGCCTCGCATATGTAGAAAAGACAAAGCAGGATAAGTCGAAGAATTATTATCCCAACGCTGAGCAAGAGCTAGTAAAAGCCACAGAGCTAAATCCAAACCTCACACACGCGCATCTCTTGCTTGCAAAAATCTATAAGGAGCAAGGAGATCTCGAGAGATCGAGCATTCGCTATCGCCTGGCGCTTGCTGACAAGCCTGATTCTGCAAAACAATGGGTGGGCCTTGGGCAGCTTTACCTTGAGAAGAACGAACCACAAAAAGCTCTTAACTGTTTCCAAAAGGCCATTGAGCTAAATCCCGAATCCCCAACCGCACACATGGCCTTAGGTCGCTATTATATAGCCATCGGAAATGAAAATAGCGCAATAAACGAATTCAAGAGCGTCACTGCACTCGAGCCTTTAAACGAGATGGCTTGGTTTAGCCTAGGTTCAGTTGAGCTCACCTCTGGAAAGCTCGATCAGGCTGCAACGGCGCTAGCCAAAGCAAAGGAGATAAATCCCAATCTTGCTGATGCATCGTTTAATTTAGGATTGACTTATCTTAAGCAGAAAAAGACACTTTCAGCCATGCGCGAGTGGGAATATACTGTTACAGTTGATCCGAATCATGCTCGCGCGCTTTATAACTTAGGCAACCTCTATGTGCAGCAAGGTCGCAATGAAGATGCGTTTCAGATGTTCTGTCGCTTTGTAAAAATTGCTGGTTCGCAGTTTCCAACAGAGGTAGCTATTGCCACGCAGGTTATCAAGGCAAACAACGTAAAATGTCACAACTGATCATACAGGAACGAGGTCGCGAACAGCCATTCATCCACACGTGCGCCGAAGATGTTATCACCATAGGCCGCCAGGAAGATAACGTCATTCAGCTCGTGGGCAGGGGAGTATCCCGCAATCATGCAAAGGTGCTCGTCGAAGAAAAAAACCATTACCTGGTTGATCTAAAGAGCGGCAACGGTACATTTCTCAATGGAATGCGCATTACTCCAAACGAAAAGAACCTCCTCAGGCCAGGCGATTTAATCACAGTTGATACGTTCGACATTAAGTTCAGCATGGGCAAAGCCATAGGTGAAGAGGACATTATTGAGGAGACGACTGACAGCGACATCCTAGAGGTAAAGCTCCTCAAAAAAGTACTCACCGCTTTAGACAAAGAGATGGTGCCAAGCCTTGAGGTGTTAAATGGCTCTGCTGAAGGAAAAAAGCTCTTTTTCACAGATGAGATGAGCGAATGCACCATCGGGAGGGATCCCGAGTGCGACTTTGCCATCAATGAATATGTTATCTCAAGACGCCATGCAAAGATCATTAAGCGCTGGGGTGGCATCGCTATTAGAGATATGGAAAGCAAAAATAGTACGTTCGTTAACAATCGTCGAGTGATAGAAGAATACCTGCACGATGGCGACCGCATAGCGCTTGGCACCATAGTGCTCATGTTCCGCAACCCCCAAGAAATAAGCCTCGAATATCTAGAAGAGATAAAGCCCAAGACAACCCCAGCGCCAATTCCTCCAGAGCAAATTCCTGGCCTTGAAAAAGAAGAGGCTTTTGAGGAATTTGAGGGCAGCGAAGATGAAGCATATATTTCTCCTGAAGAAGAAGGTGAAGGCATGGAAGAAGAAGAGTCCGAAGCCCTAAAGGAATGGGAGCACCTGGAAAAGCAAGCTTTGCTCAAAACCCCCTATCCTCCCCCAACGCCTAAGCCTGCAGGAATCAAGCGCTTAACGCCAATAGAGATCGGCATGATCGGCCTAGGCGCCTTAGTCCTAATCTTTGCGTTGATAACGGTGGTGAATTTGTTATCAGCGTAATCACATCGTCTTGCAATTCAAAAAATCTTCAAGTCATCAATTTAATGATAACAACTCTGATGTGGTTGCAAATGTCTATATTTGGCACTTTGCGAGCCTTGCTCGCTGTTTGTTCTTGATTTAAGCCTCTTTGCCAATTATTGAATATTTTTTCCCAAAGGAGACTACATGCGATGCGCAGGTCAGACGTCGAATCCCCTCGTATCAACAGCCGGATATATTTTCTCAGGCATATCATTTCCCATCGTTTCAGCTATAAGCAACCAATCTCAGGATATACAACAAAAATGCGATCGTTTTATTATGAGCGATCGACCACACATATTGCTTCTCAATCCTCAAGGATATGCTGGGCCTACATTTCCCTTTAGTGCCAGAGATTCCGGTGGACAAATAGACTATGTTAACTATGAAGCGCGCAGTTTGGCAGACATGGGATATAGGGTTACCGTAGCAGCTCGTTCATTCAAGCCGGAAGTAAAGTACGCCAGTTACGGAGATCGAAAGGGAGTAAGCTTCATGGATGGCACAGACGGTATGGTCCGCTACGTATTTGTGCCTGGCATACTTGGGAGCGAAGCGCCCTTTTTGTGCAAAGAAGAAATATATAGAGATCTGGAAACGATGGCATTAAATCTCTGGACGTTTCTTAACTTTGAAGCAGAATCCGCAAGCTTAAAACCATGGGATGTCTCGTCTATTCTTTTTATCAATTCACATTATGTTGATGGCGGCATGATGGGGCAGCTACTCGTAAGATTATGGCAAAGCCAAAGAGCAGCTGAATATTTAAACCAACACTTTGCTCCTATCCTTAAAAACGCAGAATTCAATCCAGTTAGTTTTCTTGATAACCTAAATCTAAATTTTGGCAAAGCAGTTCTCGAAGCATACAACCAAACAAACGGCAATGGTGATTCTAGGGAACAAGCCAACAGGGCAGAAGTTCTGCGCTGGGCTGCAAAAAAACTCAAATGGTCAGATGAAAGAATCAAACGAGTCATTGAAGGCTTGCATAAGAAGCCTGGAAAGAACAAGAGCTTTTCAGAAGATTCAATGGATGCCACCAGCATAGGAAGAAGGCTTCTGGTTGAAGCAAGGGATATTCACAAGGGTCTAAAGAAAGAGCTCAGAAGGCTCAACAGACATGCATGGACGCCACACTCCATAGGAGCGCTTAAGGAGCACCGTGCCATTATCTCAGGAGCAGCTCAGGAAAACCCACATAAACATATGGAAATGAATTTTCCTGTGCGCGGTTTTTTAGAAGGAGCTCTTCTTAGAGGAAAAAATAACCCCTTAGAGCACCTGCCCCCACCTGCACGAATAGTAGTGGAAACATCGCCAGAAATTGGTGAGGCCATGTTCTGGGAAGGTCGTACTGAAAAGAAAAGAGCATTGCAGTTTTTGCCAGGCATCGATCCTAGTATATATTATCCCCGCCAAAGCGTTGATGATAAAGATGTGCAGGCTATGTTTGAGGATTTGGTGCGAAGAGAAGTTGTACCAAGACAGGTTGTCGAAGCTCTGCTAAATAACCCACAGAATTTTAACATCATCATAGAAGCCAGCCGCACAGATGAGACCAAGCGAAAGGAGTGGGTGATAGAGGCATATGCAATGCTTCCTGAAAATATGAGGCACAACACATTTCTCTTCATCACAGGAGAAAGAAATGAAGAAACAAAGGAAATATATGATCCGCTGAGGCAGCGGATAGATGAGTTGGAACTTGGCAATAACGTCTTCTTGGTAGGCAGGGTGCCAAATGAACATATGGGCGCGTTTTCCTGCTTGCCGCATTGTAAGGGGCCAAGAGCATTTCAGCATATGCAATTCGTTATAGCTTCCCGCATGGAGGGCTGGGGCATGGCAGCACAAAACTCCGTAGCTGGTGGATTGCCCCTCATAGGCTCCAAACACACTCCTGTTGCGGGCTATCTTAGATATCAGGATAATGCTGCAATGGTCGTATTTGATGACACAATAATGAGCTTTAGCAAAGCAATGCAAATCCTCATTGAAAACCGTGAAAATGCGTTGGCAATGGCAGAGAGAGGCCGTGCCATTGCACAGCAACATACGTGGGAAGTGCTCACCAGACGGTTTATAGAAGGGATCTTGGACAGATTGAAAATTAGCGGGGCAGCAGTGCACGCATCTCCTTTATGATGTGACATCCTTGACTTGATTTTGTAATCTGCTAGCCCTCTTAGCTCAACACTAAAGCCAACACAAGGAGGAGAGCATGGCATTTGATCTGGGCAAATTTTTTGACGATATCTTTAAACCAGCCAAGGGCGAGGTGGTAACAGTTCTTTATGATCTGCCTCACGGCGACATCAAGGACAGACCCGAGTGGCAGGAGCGGCGCAAGATGGCAGAGGAGTGGAGAGAAAAACTAGCAAGCAAGGCAGATAACTGGGGTGTCACAGTAAACCCGACTGCCACCTATAGCGCCACCGGCGGAAATAACGCTGATCTTCCCAAGACATGCACGCTGGGCGGAAAAGAAACAAACCTTGAGGAGCTTATCAAAAGTTCAAGCATCATTGTTGCAATGCCTGAGTTTTCTGCAACTGCACCGCTGTATGGCTATGCAAGAAACTCAGATAAGTTGCGCGTGGGTTCCATGCCAGGCGTTGCAAAGTTTATGGAGGAGACTGGTCTTTCTGCCAACTACGCGAACATTGCCGAGAAGTGCAAAATAGTGGCTGCTATCTTTGACAAGGCAGTTGCTGCGGATGTGGAATTCTCCACTGGACACAAGTGCCACTTTGATCTGCCAAAAGAAAATCACGCTCATCTTGATGATGGCATACTTCATCCGAACAAGGCAGGAGGAGATGGAGCGCTCTCCAATCTACCTGCTGGTGAGGTGTTCTGCGTGCCTAATGAAAATGCAGACAGCAAAACAGAAGGTGAGCTTCCCCAGAAGTTTGGCAACGATGTAGTGGTTTATGTAGTGAAGAACAACAGGATCGTGGATGTAAAAGGTAATGGAAGCAAGGCAGAAGAACTTCGAAAAAAATTCAAGGCTGATAAAGCATGGCAGAATATCGCAGAGTTTGCCATTGGGCTAAATGATAAGGCAAAAGTAACTGGCATCGTGCTTGAAGACGAGAAAGCGGGATTTCACTGGGCCTATGGCAGAAGCGATCACTTTGGAGGAAAAATTGGTGTAAAGGATTTCACCTCTCCGTCTAATGTTGTTCACCAGGATATCGTGTATGCCAAAGAAAGCCCGATCACTTGCAAAAAGCTAGATATGATAATGGAAGATGGATCAAGAAAGACCATGATCGTGGATGGCGTACTACAAGTATGAATCAGTGACCCCCGCCACTAAAGCTTAGCGGGCAAGAGAAACCAGTGACCAGCATCAAAAAAAGTCTGGCCGGTAAGTCTCAAAGCTTATCGGCCGTTTTTTTTAAATAGGACAGAATTTTATGCGCAGTTTTGGCGCAATAAAGTGCCACATGGTGCAATAAATTGTGCCACTTTGTGGCACCATAACCATAACGCCTTGTATTTTATAGGTATTTCCCTTGGAAAGGTGTCGGACACTTATATTTGTGCAATTAATTGTTTTTTAAAGATATTTTCCTTCGACTTTGTCTATGCTCCTGCGGTTACGGCTTCGAGGATTTCTTCTGGCAGGCCTACGCGGGCGATGGGCTGGATGCGGAGGTTTTCAGAGAGTTCCTGGTAGGAAAGAACTGATAACTGCGGAAATTCGAGCTCCACTATCTTCCTGAAATATCTTCTCACCTCTGATGTTGTGAGTATGACAGGTGGCCTGGCTCCTGGCGGGAACGGGTGGCTGGCTATCTCTTTGCCCACTGCCTCGATTATCTCCTGTGTTACTTCAGGCTCGAGCGCTAGGTAATTACCTTTTTCAGTGCGGCGGATAGAGTTCTTTACCATATCCTCTATCTCAGGATCCAAAAGATACACGGCCAACGTATTCTGCGCACCAGCATACTTGTGGGTGATATAACGCTTAAGCCCTGCCCGCACATGTTCTGTAAGCGTGAGGGTATCGCGCTCTATCTCACCCCACTGGGCAAGCGTTGCAAACAGAGTCTTAAGATCCCTGATCGCAATATCCTCCTGCACCAGTCTCTGAAAGATCTCAGAGAGCTGCATGACGGTAATCACCTTTGGTATGAGCTCTTTGATAAGGGCGGGATGGCTCTTTTCAAGCTCTGTGATCATGGTCTGTATTTCTTGCAGACCCAAAAACTCGTGCGCATGCCGGCGCAAAACATAAGATAGATGCAAAATGAGATACTCAGCAATATCCCACATCCTAAAACCTGCCTGCTGCGCAACATCCCTGTGCTCTTGTGAGATCCAGGTGACAACCGAGCCATCAATAGGATGTATAGTCTCGGTTCCTGTGATGTTAAACAGCTGCAGTTGCTCAAGCGGCTCACCCACGAGAATATGCCCATGCATGACCTTGCCCTGGGCAACCGGCACTTCATTTATATTGATAACGTAAGCTTCGGGCTCCATGTCCACGGTCTGACCGCGCACCTGAATGCCGGGAAAGTTCACGCCAAGCTCATAGTACAAACCGTGGCGCAAAAGCGGGATGAGCTCGTTTATGAACCTGCCCCCGTCCTGGGCGTCATCCACAAACGGGATGATGGCGCTTCCCACCTCTAGTGAAATCGGCGATGGAAGTATGAATGGCATTACATCACCATGCTTGCGCACTGCTTTTTTAACAGCCTCCTGTTTGGGCTGATCCATGATCTGCTGGACCACCTCTTCTTTAGACTTGATAAGAAACACCGCAATGCCGCCTACGATGATGCCAAGGATGATGAACGGTACCTTTGGAAGGCCCGGAACAATGGCCATGAGCCCAAGGATCACAGCTGCGATGATGAGAGCTTTTGGATATGCAGTCACCTGGGTGATCACATCGCGTCCTAGGTTTGACCCCTCGCTCTCGGAGGCAACGCGAGTAACCACGATACCTGCGGACACAGATATGATAAGAGCCGGCAGCTGCTGTACAAGGCCGTCGCCGATGGTGAGCAGTGAATAGGTCTGAATGGCCTCCTTAAACGGCATGCCCCTCATAGCAACGCCTATGATAAAGCCGCCTATGATGTTTATGAGGGTGACGATCATGCCTGCGATGGCATCGCCCTTCACAAACTTCATGGCGCCGTCCATGGCTCCATAGAGCTGGCTTTCACGATGCAACGTAGAACGCCGCCCGACGGCCTGTTGCATATCGATGATGCCTGCTCTTAGGTCAGCATCGATGGACATCTGTTTGCCTGGCATGGCGTCCAACGTAAAGCGGGCGCCTACTTCTGAAACACGCTCCGCACCCTTTGCGATAACGATGAAGTTGACGAGCGTGATGATGACAAACAGGATGCCACCCACTACATAGTTGCCCTGCACCACGAACGTGCCAAACGCACGCACCACCTCACCGGCATCAGCCTGGGACAGGATCATGCGGGTCGTGGATATGTTTAGCGATAGCCTATAGAGGGTAGCTAACAGAAGGATGGTAGGAAACGAGGCTATGCGCAAGGCATCGCTTATATAGAGCGACACGAGGATGATTATCACAGCCATGGTGAGCTGTATGGTAAGCAGGATATCTAAAAGCCAGGTAGGAAGCGGTATCACGATCATCGTGATGACAGCCACGACGATCACGGCGAATAGGAGATCGCTGTACTTGGCTATGATCTCGTTAATCTTCCCTAAACCTCCGGCTTGGGGAATATCACCTGGGGCAGCTTGTGGTGGCTGAGTTGCCATATCAAAGTTATTCTATCATATACGAATAACTAACCAAATAAAAACAGCAAGCAAAGCAAGCAACGCTAGAAAAGCAAACAATGTGGAAAATCATCGTTTTGCGTTGTTTGCTTTGCTGGCATTGCTGGCCTTTCTCGCGTTGCTGGCTGTTTTCTATTTTCCACAACACTTCTTATACTTCTTTCCGCTGCCGCAGGGGCAGGGGTCATTGCGGCCTACCTTTGGTGCTTCTCTGCGCACCGTGCCTGCACGCCTGCCATGATCACCACGCGACTCCGCAGGAGCAGAAGCGTCGAACGCAGACTTAGATTCATGTGAGACTTGAACAGGCTGGTGCGTCCTTCCCCTTTCTTCAGCGCGTTCAAGGCTCTCTTCGGTTGAGACCTGTACTCGGTAGAGCTTGTTCACCGAATCCTCGACAAACTTATTCATCATGTTGCGAAATAGAAGAAATCCCTCCTTCTTGTACTCGAGCAGAGGATCCTTCTGTCCATAACCCCGCAGTCCAATGCCCTCTTTTAGATGATCCATGGAAAGGAGGTTATCCTTCCAAAGGCCATCTAGCGTCTGAAGCAAAAGGATCGTCTCTACCTTTCTCATCACCAGAGGCCCATTTACCTTCTCCCGCTCTTCATAATGGGCGCAAACCTTATCGTATATATAAGAGCCGATCTCCTCCTGTGTTTTGAGTTCAACAGGAATGCCGATCATGGAAAGTGGCATGTTAAAAGCAATGAGAAGGCGCTCCTCCAAAGGCTTGGTATCGAATTCTTCGTCTATCTTCTCTGGCACGCATTCCTCGACTATTTGCGTGGTCATCTGGTCGATCATGTCGAGGACCATGTCCTTGCTGCTTTCCTTTGTGAGTATATCGCGGCGCCTGCCATAAACAGTATGGCGCTGCTGGTTCATCACATCATCGAACTCCAAAAGGTTCTTTCTGATCTGAAAGTTGTGTCCCTCCACCTTCTTCTGTGCATTTGCAATAGCGCGCGTGAGCCAAGGATGCTGTATCTCATCCTCCTCACCCATGCCCATCCTTTCCATAAGGCCTGATATGCGCTCCCCGCCAAAGATTCTGAGAAGATCGTCCTCGAGCGAAAGATAGAACCTGCTCGCGCCTGGATCGCCCTGTCTTCCTGATCTTCCCCGCAGCTGGTTGTCAATGCGCCTGCTCTCGTGCCGCTCCGTGCCCATGATGAAAAGCCCGCCCGCATTAATCACTTCTCTTTTTTCAGCTTCGCAGCGTTCTTTATATTCTTTAAGAACGCGGGCATATTCCTCTGGAGAAGCATCGTGGCCTACTTCATCCCTAGCCATAAAAGCAGGGTTGCCCCCGAGCATGATATCAGTGCCACGGCCTGCCATGTTGGTGGAAATGGTAATCGCTGCTTTCCTACCTGCCTGGGCCACGATCTCTGCCTCTCGATCGTGCTGTTTTGCGTTGAGTACGTGGTGGTTTAAACCATAGCGCTTGAGCATCTTCGAGAGCGTCTCAGATTTCTCGATGGAGATCGTACCCACAAGAATAGGCTGCCCTTTTTCGTGCAGGTCCGTTATGTGCTTCACGCATGCATTAAACTTTGCTTCTTCGGTTTTATATATGTGATCAGGCATGTCATCGCGTATCATAGGCATGTGCGTAGGAATAACGTTGACGTCCAGATTATAGATCTTGGCAAATTCTGGCGCCTCGGTATCAGCGGTTCCGGTCATGCCTGCGAGCTTTTTATACATCCTGAAATAATTCTGGAACGTGATGGTAGCCAGGGTCTGGTTTTCATTCTCAATTCTAACACCCTCTTTAGCCTCAATTGCCTGATGCAAACCATCACTCCAACGCCTGCCAGGCATAAGCCGGCCCGTAAACTCATCCACTATAATGACTTCTCCATTCTTCACTACATAATCTACATCAAGCTTAAACAACGAGTGCGCGCGCAAAGCCTGGTTTACGTGGTGAAGCACGGTTATGTTTTGGGGATCATAGAGATTTTTTATGTTGAGCCTGTGTTCGACCTCGGCAACGCCATCTTCGGTGAGCACAGCTGACTTGGATTTCTCATCTATAGTGAAGTGCTTCTCTTTCTTGAGATAGGGGATGATGCCGTTGATGATGTAGTACATCTCTGTGGACTGTTCCGCAGCACCTGAGATGATGAGCGGGGTGCGCGCTTCGTCGATGAGCACTGAGTCCACTTCATCCACTATGCAGTAATTTAGCGGGCGCTGCACAAACTGGCTGGCTTCGAACTTCATGTTGTCACGCAGGTAGTCAAAGCCAAACTCGTTGTTGGTGCCATAGGTTACATCTGCGCCATAGGCCTCTTTGCGCTCCTCGTCGTCAAGTCCGTGAACTATAACACCGACAGTAAGCCCCAAAAACTTGTAAACTGCGCCCATCCATTCAGAGTCGCGTCGTGCCAGGTAGTCATTGACCGTAATCACGTGCACGCCCTTGCCCTCCAGGGCATTGAGGTACACAGGCAGCGTAGCCACCAGAGTCTTGCCCTCACCGGTTTTCATCTCGGCAATATGGCCGCGGTACAGAACAATGCCGCCTATGAGCTGCATGTCAAAGTGTCGCATCTCCAGAACGCGCTTGGCTGCCTCACGCACCACTGCAAAAGCTTCGGGAAGAATGTCATCTAAAGTTTCGCCACTAGCCAGACGCGCCTTGAACTCATCTGTCTTGGCGCGCAGCTGCTCATCGGAAAGCGCCTGGATCTCAGGCTCAAGAGAATTGATCTTCAGAACGATGGGCTGCATGCGCTTAAGCTCACGCTCGTTCTTTGTGCCAAATATTTTTTTGAGAATGCCTGATATCATTTAGAAAGCCTCAAAAAAAGGCCGCATGAGGTGCGGCCTTAGCGTTCGTACATCAAGCCATCATCCTTACATATTGCTTGCAAGATAAAGCATAGGATCTATTGGAACACCATCAACGTGAACCTCGTAATGGAGATGCGGCCCTGTGGATCGCCCGGTGTTCCCGATAGACGCAATAAGGCTGCCTCTCTTCACTCGTTGTCCTTCGTCAACATATAACATAGAACAGTGTGCATAGCGTGTAGAGATGCCATACCCGTGATCGATCATAATGGTCTTGCCATAGCCACCTTGATAGCCTGTGTATGTAACAATACCATCGCCAGGAGCAACTACGGGCGTACCTCTAGGGGCAGCGATGTCGATGCCTTCATGAATGCGACTCCTGCCGCCCCACCCGCGCTTTGAACCAAAAACAGATGTTATCCATCCGCGCGCTGGCCACTTTGAAGGAAGGGATGCCCAAAAATATAATTTATCCTGTTGCTTTGAAAACAGAGTATGAAGCTTTTCCTCCACAAGGCCTGAACGTTCGGAAAGCTTATCAAGCGCCAGAGAAAGTCCTTTTGTTAGAGATCCTGAGAATGGTGACTTCCATATCCCTTTGCTTAGGCTTTGAGGCGCTGCAGTTGACACTTCGGGTAACGCATCCTGCTCTGCCACTGGTCCCTCACCTACGCGGCCTGTAGTGCCAGCACTGGTAGAAGCCTCTATTTTTGCAGCAAAACGCTCAGTACGAGCTATTGCCTGTTCCAGTTCGCCAAGCTTATTTATGATGGTTGCGCGCTCTTGCATATGCCTTGCAGCCTTTACGCGCACGTCCTCAGTTCCTAAGTAAGCACCGCGATAGCCAAACATCGCAATGATGGAAGCAAAAAGAACCACCGCAAAAAGGATAACACCGCCCATCATAAATTTGAGGGATGCGATCGAGACCTCAAAACGTCTAGTCTTGGATCTATTGCGGGGGATAATCAGTATACTAAATCGCTCCGCCGGTCTCTTTGTGGTATCGTTATTATGCAAAATTCAGATCCGTTTTGACTGATTGATATAAGGAATAGATTAATAACTGTTATTAACGTTTATGATTAACAAACCCAATTTGGGGTGTCAACAACAGAACAGCTAGCCAACTTATTGAATTTACATCATATATGAGATTCAAAGCTCAACGGTCGTGTCATCCGGCGCTGCTCCACCTTCAGACAGGGTATCTTCGTCGTCAAGAGACTCGACCTGGGCCAAAACCACTGTGATATTATCCTCGCCGCCCCTCTCGTTAGCGACGTCCACAAGCCTTTTGCACGCCTCTTCTAAGTCATTTGTCGTGACGACATCGCAGATCTCTTCATCATCCAACATATTGCTGAGTCCATCTGAACAAAGCAGATACCGGTCCCCTTCGCGGACCACCCTGATATCAATATCAGCATCCACCTCTTCCTGAAATCCTACAGAACGGGTTATGATATTTTTAAGGCGGCTCGCCCTTGCCTCCTCTTGGGTGAGAATACCAGCGCGCATCTGCTCGCCGACCAGGGAATGGTCTTTTGTGATCTGTGAAATCTCGTCCTCCCTTATCCGGTATGCGCGAGAATCGCCGACATTCGCGATATAGACCTTATTGTTACGGAACAAGAGAGATACAGCGGTCGTACCCATGCCGTTTAAATTCTCTTCATCGTGAGCTTTCTCATAGATTCTTCTGCTGGAGAGTTTGAGGGCATAGCGCAGATATGCCTGATATTCGCCCTGCTTTATGTGTACGCCCTCCTGCAGGGTCATTTCAGGGTCAGATTCAAACCCTTTGACAACTTCCTCGATAGTCGTGGCAGCAAGACCGCTGGCAATATCTCCGCCAAGATGGCCGCCCATTCCATCTGCTACGGTATAGAGGCCCAGAACATCATTAGCTAAATAGCTATCTTCGTTCTTTTCACGGCGCTTGCCTACATCAGAGATTCCAAAAGATTTTATGCGCATTTCTTAGCCTCACGATGACATAACGCTTTATTATAAATTGTTTTTTCACCTTGAAAAGCGAAAATTTCCCGACAGCTCAACCTCCCAGCATTAGGCCCTTAACCAAAAGAGATGGCGCGCCGCAAGCACCAAAGAATTCAAGATCATTTCCTACACACAGCACATTCTTGAATAGTTCGTGAATATTTCCAGCGATTGTAACCCCGCGCACTGGATCCCCTACAGCACCTGCTTCTATGATAAATCCTTCAAGCCCCAAGGAAAAATCCCCGCTTATGGGGTTCGCAGTGTGAAGGCCCAAGAGATCAGTTGCCAAAACGCCTTTGTCTACACCCGAGATCATCGATTCATAAGAATTAGATCCGGCTTTGAGAAAACAGTTGCTTATGCCTACGCCAGGCAGTTTGGTCAGACCTGCACGTAAACAATTGCCCGTGGATTTCACGCCATCGCGCGCAGCTCTGGCGCCATCATACAGCCAAGAGACAACCGTGCCGTCCCTCACCATCATAGTTCTACGCCTAGGCACACCTTCCCAATCAAATTGAAACGACGCATATCCATCTGGCAAAAGGCCGTCGTCAACTATGGTGACTGAAGGATCGTAGAAGCACTCTCCCAACTTTCCCCTTAAGATAGACTTGCCTCGCTGAACATTATCAGCGAAAAAGGATGAGGATATGAGCTTCACCATTGCAGCTGCTGCCCTGGGGCTTAGCATCACAGGGAACCTTCCCCCTGGTACGGATCTGGCGCCTAGTTTTGCAACAGCGCGCTTGGCAGCTCTGTGCGCAATCTGCTCGGCATCCAGCCTATCGAATGAGGTGGAATAATCGAGTTCATATGCGCTCTCTGCGCTATATCCATCGTCAGCCACAACTCTGAGATCACATGAGGCCAAGCTGCGCTGTGACTTTACGCAAATGTCGTGAGAGTTGACCACCATGAGGGTTCTTGCGACCTCTTCATAGCGAGGGTGCTGGACCTTTGTCACTTTCTTCTCAGAAGAAAGCGCAATGCTCTCCAGACGCCTGGCCAGATTTATCTTCTCATCCTCAGATATTTCATACAGAGGCCTTGAGCACTTCTCCTCCAGAACAGATTCCTCCTGAGTATATGGAAGAGATGCCCCCTCCGAGGGCTCCATGTTGTGCATGGAATCGAGAGCTTCCTTCATGGACTGATGCACAGCTTTTATGGTGAGCTCCTTGGTTGCAGCCAATCCCATGCGCCCATCCTTTATCGTGCGAATGGATATGCCTGATCTGTGCGCACGGTGAATGCGCTCGAGCATCTGCTGTTTTGTCTCGATGGTAAGCGTCTCCTCACACAGGCCTAGCACCTCATAAGCATCCAAGCTCTGAACGCTAAGCCTTACCACGACATCCCTTATTGCTGATTCGATATCCATGAATAACCTCTTGATGCCAAATTCCAGATGACGGATGCCGAATCTGGTATCTGGTATCAGCTGTTTCTGTGCGCCATCGCCAACATCTCCTCTGCATGAGCAATCGTCACTGGAGTTACATGGTCGCTTCCAAGCATGCGGGCGATTTCTGCAACGCGGTCCTTTTCGTTAAGGTCTGCAAGCGATGCGATGGTGCGACCTTGTTTAACGCGCTTTTCAATTCTCAGATGCTGCTTGGCAAAAGCAGCCACTTGAGGAAGGTGTGTAATGCATATGACCTGTCTGCATTCTGCAAGGCTTTTTAACTTTTTACCCACAACAGATGCCACAGCTCCGCCAATGCCACTATCCACTTCATCAAATACAGAGGTGTCCGGAATACTGTCGCCCTTTGCCAGCGCACCCTTAAGGGCAAGCATGATGCGCGAAAGCTCGCCGCCTGATGCTATTTTCGCAAGCGGACTCATGGGCTCTCCTGCGTTGGGCGATATGAGAAACTCCACACGGTCCGGGCCTGATTCGTCCCACTCTGCTTCATCCTTTTGTTCGACGACCACCGAGAACTGAATCTTTGCCATGCCCAACTCTAAAAGTTCAGAAACAACGCGCACACTCATATCCTTTGCAGCAAGCCTTCTTGATTTTGAAAGCTCGCGAGCAGCAGCGCGCATCTTTTCTGCCAAAGCACAGGCGCCATTTCTCTTCTCTTCGAGCAGGCTGTCATAATTTTCCACCTTGCTCACTTCAAATGCAATGTCCTGCCTGCGTTTGATTAAGGCATCAACAGAGCCACCGTGTTTTCTGACCAGAGTTTTTATAAGATGAAGCCTGTCCTCCAGCTCTTCAAGCCTTACCGGATCTGAGCCAATGTTTTCGGAGTATTGGGCAAGCTCCCTGGTTACCTCATCCAGCTCGATGTGCGCGCGTTCAAGCGATTCTATCCACGCCTTTGTCTTTGGCTCATATGGAGCACACTGTGATAGCATCTGCAAAACACTGTTTATCGCACAAGCGGCTGATGCTTCACCGCCGCTCAATATGGACTCGGCAGCACTTGTTCTTTCTTTAAGCAGCACAGCATGTTTGAGCCTTGCCCTCTCTTCGTCGATCATTTCATCTTCGCACGGCTTTACATCTGCGCGGTCTAGCTCGCTCTGTTGAAACCTTAAAAAATCGATGCGCTCTTTGGCGTTTTTCTCGTCTGCCTCTAGCGCGTTAAGCTCGCGTGCAGCCTCAGACCAAATCTTGCGCGCATCAACGTAAGTTTCGTACATAGATTCAAGCCCGGCAAAGCTGTCTAGCATGTTAGCATGCCTTGTCTCGTCCAGAAGCATCTGGCTTTCGTGCTGGCTGGATATGTCAACCAGATGCTCGGCAACAGACTTTAGCACCGAGACGCTTATCGCAACGCCGTTTATAGATATGCGTCCCTTTCCCTGAGCGCCCACCACGCGGTGTATGATGATCTCATCTCCACATTCTATGCCAGATTCATCCAGGGCTTTTTTGATCGCTTGAGGCAAAGACGAAGAGTCAAATATTGCGGTTACGCTTGCGCGATCTCTACCTGCTCGAATGATATCTGTGGATGCGCGGGCGCCCAGAACCAGCCTTAGGGCCTCTACGATGATGGTCTTGCCTGCGCCGGTCTCGCCTGTCATTACATTAAACCCAGATTCGAAAGAGACTTCGATCTCGTCGATTATGGCAAAATCCTTGATGCTTAAGGAATTGAGCATGGAGGGTAGCGTGTAGCATGCGATAAGAGTGCCTTCAACGAGTTTTTTGCAAGTTAAAATTTAGTGTTTTACGTTGCTGGCGTTGCTTGCGTTTCTCGCGTTGCTGGCTGCTTTCAGCCCACATTCATATACTTACGCACGCGCAAGGGCACTCCCAGCTCTTTGGCCTTTTTGCGGCAAGGCTTGATGTCTAAATCAGGCAGGGCTACAACGGTTGCGGTAACTTCAGAAATGTATTTCTTGGCTTCTGTTATAAAATCGCACACAGCCTCAAAAGCTGCCTCTTTGTATTTTGAAGGGCAGATCTTTGCATGTGTGGATGCATCAGCTGCATTCAAGGATACCGAGATCGCATCGATCAGATTTGCAAGTTCAGGCAGGATGTTTCGGCCATATACTAAATTGGCAAGGCCGTCGGTGTTAAGCCTTATCCTTTTCACACCGCGCTCTTTCATGCGCGCAGCGATCTCCTTTATGACATCCAGCCTAAGCGTGGGCTCGCCATAACCGCAAAAGACCACTTCATCAAACTCTAGAGGTTCTCCAATTGCGCAGAAGATCTCATCTATGGATGGCTCCTTTGCAAGTTTAAGATAATAGCCCTTTACCTCAAAGTCTGCGTACTTGGGGCAGAACCGGCACGCCATATTGCAGCGGTTGGTTATATTGAGATACAGGGAATTGCGAATGCGGTAAGCAATGTGGGACTCAAGCTCTGCCCCTGGTAACGAGAACAACCTCTTGGCTGCTAAGGTTGTGACCCGCGACACATCCTCAAATGCAAGCCCTTTGATCTCGGCGATCTTCTTCGCCACTTCCACAACATATGCCGGCTCATTTCTCTTTCCCCTGAAGGGCACAGGCGCAAGATACGGACAATCGGTTTCTAAAAGAAGCCGCTCGAGCGGGATCTCTGCAACAACCTCCTGTAAAACTCTTGCGTTCTTAAAAGTGACCACGCCAGGTATTGAAATATGAAAGCCAGCATCCACGACCTTTTTTGCAAACTCCACATCACCTGAAAAACAATGAAACACACCGCCCCTGGAAGGGACGCCTGCTTCTGTCATCTCACGCCATACATCTTCGTGCGCATCGCGCGCGTGTATGATGATGGGCTTATCCACCCTCTTAGCCAAAGCCAAAAGATCTCTTAATCGCGCAATCTGCACCTCTTTAGGCGAATGCATATAATGATAGTCCAAACCTATCTCGCCTATGGCAACGACCTTCTTGTGAGCAGCTAACTTTTCGAGCTTCGCTATCCAGCCGTCAGTCATTTCCTTTGCATCATGAGGATGAACTCCAACGGTAGCAAAGATGCGATCGTGTTTTTTTGCTAGCTCAATTGCTTTTATATTTCCATCAAGTCCCTGCCCCGCCCCTACTGCGATGAGAAACTCAAGGCCAGCCTCCCATGCACGGGAGAGCACCTCTTCCCGGTCATCATCAAACTCGGGAAAAGTAACATGTGTATGTGTGTCGATCATCGGGGATTTTCTTGATCAAATGCTGCAAGGAGCCTTTCGGTGAGATGGATATATGGCTCCTCCTCAGTTGACTCTACAAACGCCTTTGCCTTTAGAAGGAATTCGCGACATTCTTTAAGGCCATAGTTTCTGCGCACCAACATTTCAAGAAGTGTAAAGTCGATATTCTTTCCTGAGACAAAACCCCTAAAATCATCGCCCCATGAAGTTATGAAATTCGACAACGCCTTTTTACGATTGCCCTTCCTGAGATATGCGAGCCCCATGGTCGTATGGGCCTGATGCGCGAACACAGGGTTATTTGGTATGAGGTCTAAGACCTTATTGCACTTCTTTATGGCCTGATCGTACTGGGCAAACTGCTCGATGAGAAGCCTGGCTGAAATGATCTTCAAGGCTGGATCATCAGGAAGCAGCTTTTCTGCACGCTCGTAATGCTTCCATGCGATCTTGTACTCACCCTGCATCTTAAACAAAACGCCAAGCACCGAGTGATATAGAGCAATCTTTGCGTCGTCATCAGTGCGCGACATGTTGGAGGATAAAAGTTTCTCAGCATCCTCGTAACGTTTGTCAGCCATGAGCTCAAAGGCCCTATAGCATACTTCAGAAGCATTTATTGGCGCCGGCTCTTTTTTATTCGGATCTCTCATTTCTTATTACCCATGCTGAGTACGTGCATCATCTCATTATGAATCAAACCGTTGGAAGCCAAAATTTGTGTTCCGTAGACATTGTATGGCGAGCCGTCAAACGAACTCACCATCCCTCCAGCCTCGCGTATTATGCACACGCCCGCTGCCATATCCCATGACTTGAGGAAGAGCTCCCAAAATCCATCTATGCGGCCGCACGCGATCCACGCAAGATCGATGGCCGCAGAGCCTGGCCTGCGAATTGCGCGAGCACGCTTTATGAACCGGCTGAAATTATCGAGATTGTCAAGGCGCGACTCCTCACGCACGTTATATGCAAAGCCAGTTGCTAAAAGTGCATGACCCAACTCAGGCACTTTGGAAACGCTGATGCTCCTTTCATTGAGCCTTGCTCCGCTGCCACGAGCAGCTGAAAACATCTCATCGCGATTGGGGTCATAGATAACGCCAAGATCGAGTTGCCCATTCACCTCTAGGGCAATGGATGTGCAGAAAAAGGGAAAGCCGTGCGTGAAGTTGACCGTGCCATCGAGTGGGTCCACGATCCACCTTCTGCGCGAGTCATGCCGCTTGCCAGAACCCTCTTCAGCCAATATATCGTCTTTAGGAAAGGCTTTTTGAAGTTCCTCAACGATGAGTGTTTCGCACTCCTTATCGACCTCTGTTACAAGATCAATAGCTCCTTTGTACGCAACGTGCCTCACGTTTCCAAAGTGCTCGATCTGCACCTGGCCTGCTCGCTTGGCAATATCGCAGACCTTCTTTAGCGTATCTCTCATAGGATTCTCTTGAAGTTACAGATAGATAGCACGCATGCGCGCTTAAGGTCAATCGAGAACAGCTATCAAAGTACTCTGGCGACCGTAAGCGCCTGCACCTCCTGCGCGCCGGCTTTGATGAGCGCCCTTGCACAATCATTGGCCGTAGCGCCTGTGGTCAGAACATCATCAATGAGAAGCACTCTTGCTCTATCTACTTTATCGCGACCTGGCGTTATTCCAAACACGCCTTTCACATTCTCCATGCGCTGTGTGCGCGGCAAGCCCACCTGTGGTTCTACACAACGTATGCGCTTAAGAATTTTTGATTTATAAGGAACATTGCTTTTTTGCGATATACGCCTTGCAAGAAGTGCACATGCATCAAGCCCCCTGGATATCATTCTCTTGTCTTGCGCAGGCACAGATATGATGCAGTCAAACTCGCCCATGCTCTGCGCTTTTTCTAAAAGCGAATCTGCCAGAAACCTCTCGCAGTCAAGGCGATTGCCATACTTGTATGCATGCAAAAGCTCTCTTACAATGCCGTCATATCCAAAGCAGGATCTCGCACGCGATAGATAAATACGACCAGGCAGTTCCAGATGCGCATCTGTATCAAGCCTGATTATGGAATTGTGGCAGGAATGGCACGGCCTATAGCGCTTATTCACAAAGGCATGACAGAAGGGACACCTGGGAGGATACACGAGATCAGCGATGATATTAAAAGACTTCCTGAAATGATGAAAGATCATAGCAAAAATCTGTCACAGATTGGCGCAAAATGGCCAGAAAATTTCTATAAATCGATGTACATTTAAATTGACTTTGGTGTGCCACTAGTGATACACTTCTATCTGCCTACAAATAAGGAGATATTGTTATGCCCACCAAAAAACCTCGATTAAATATTGTTCTTACAACGGCAATTCTTCAGGCGTTGACGGAACTTGCCAAGAATGAGGATAAATCCTTATCAGTCGTTGCTCAAGAGTTAATCGTTGACGCTCTTGAGCGTCATGAAGATCTGTTGTTATCCGGTATTGCCATGAAGCGCGAAAATGAATCCAAGAGGACTGTTTCCCATGACAAAGCCTGGAAGTGACCGCTACCGGATCGAATATTTAGATTCTGTAGTAAGTGAGGATATCCCCTGTCTTCCCAAGACCATTCGAAAACTCATCAAGAGAGCTATTGAGGAGCGTCTGGCCATTGATCCAATAGGTCTAGGAAAGCCGCTACGTTACAGTCTCAAAAGACACCGCAGGCTGCGCGTTGGAGATTATCGCATTGTATATCGTATTGACCACGAAAAGCGAATCATAACCATCGTTGTGATCAAACATCGCAAAGATGTTTATGAAAAATAGAGTCACGGATTAACCGCAAAAAACTCCCATAAATGCACCAAGCAATGCCTGGCACCTCGGATTGCACCTTGAATTTCAAATGGTTAGCCATGGTGAATTTTTTTTAAAAAACCACGCAACAAAAAAAACGGCCGATACATGTATCAGATCGGCGATGGTGCGGGTCAAAAAAATCAAGGGAAAGAGGAGGAATTAAATGGGCGATTCATTTCATGTTGATACAACAGGACATATTGGCGGCAGGTATTTCTCTCTAGGCGATGAACATATTGGCGAAGCAACCTTTGGGCTAAGTCTGTCGCCTCAGTTTCTCATTACCGAACATGAAGACTGGTCTAAAGGGCCTGCATTTGAGCTCGGTCCAGAATTAAGGGGGCTGATTACAAGCAGACCCGCTGTTGGCTGGGGCGTAGGAATGAATCTTACATATTGGTTATTGGTTAAAGGATACAAAGAGGCAGGCTGGAGTGAATCTCTCAAGTGGATTTACTCAAGACTATATGCTGGATAAAGAACAAATAATTCCAGGTGGCTACTTTATGTTTGGCCCGAGATTTAGTGGTGGCGATGTTTTTCCAATTCTAGCTGGCGTTAATGCCACAGGAACGATTTATCCTGGCGATGAGACAGGAATAGCAATAGGTGGCGAAGGTTATTTAGGCGTTTCATTCTGAAATAGTTATAACATTTGCACTGAATTAAAAAATCCCGCCATAGGGCGGGATTTTTTGTTGCGTGTTTTCATGTGATTGCTTCGACTTCGCTTCGCAATGACACAAACCGGTTACTTGTTACTTTCTTTTTCAACCACTGCCCTGGCTGCTGCAAGGCGGGCGATGGGCACGCGGTATGGTGAGCAGCTTACGTAATCCAGGCCGATCTCGTTGCAGAACGCAACCGATTGAGCCTCGCCGCCGTGCTCGCCGCAGATGCCTATCTCTAGCTTTGGATTTGTGCTGCGGCCTTTTTCTATGCCTATCTTCATGAGCCCGCCCACTCCATTTTGATCGATGGTTACAAACGGATCAGCACTAAGGATCTTCTTGTCCACATACTCGCGCAAAAACTTGCCTGCATCATCGCGCGAAAATCCAAATGTAGTTTGGGTGAGGTCGTTTGTTCCAAAACTAAAGAAATCTGCATATTTTGCAATCTCGTCTGCTGTGATGCACGCGCGCGGAAGTTCGATCATGGTGCCGATCGTGTAATCGACTTTCTGCCCTGTGCGCACGATCACCTCGTTGCACACCTTCTCGCATACCGCACGCATCTGCCTGAGCTCGTTTGCAGTGCCGACTAAAGGAATCTCGATCTCTGGTATAACCGCGATCTTCTCATCACGAACCAGCTCGCATGCAGCTTCCATAATGGCCTGTGCCTGCATGGCATAGATCTCTGGAAACGAAACTCCAAGGCGACAACCGCGGTGGCCCAGCATGGGGTTGAACTCGTGCAGTTCATCTTTCTTTGCCCTAAGCTTCTCTTCGCTCTCGCCCATCTTTCTTGCCAGGTCTTTGATCTCCTCTTCCGTATGAGGAAGGAACTCGTGCAAAGGAGGATCTAGCAGACGAATCGTAACCGGATATCCGTCCATGGCCTTGAATATTCCTTTGAAGTCGCCCTTTTGCATGGGAAGAATTTTGGCCAATGCCTGCTTGCGACCGTTGGTGTCCTCAGCCATGATCATCTCGCGCACTGCATCGATGCGATCGCCCTCAAAGAACATGTGCTCAGTGCGGCAAAGGCCTATGCCCTCTGCGCCAAACTTGCGCGCAACCTCGGTGTCGCGAGGCGTATCAGCGTTGGTGCGCACTTTTAACCTCTTCAATCCATCGGTCCACGCCATGAACTCGCCAAACTCTCCTGTGAGCTCCGGATGGATGGTGGGCATCTCGCCTAGCATGACTTCGCCTGTGGTCCCATCGATGGTGATGGGATCGCCCTCTTCTATCGTTATCTCACCTATCCTCGCCTGTTTGCGAGCACCGTTAACTTGCAGATCACCGCAACCAGCAACACAGGGCGTGCCCATGCCGCGCGCCACCACTGCTGCGTGAGAAGTCATTCCGCCGCGGGCCGTGAGAATACCCTCTGCTACTGCCATGCCTTTGATGTCGTCCGGGGATGTCTCGATTCGCACCAGGATTACTTTTTTACCACCCTTTACCCAGTCTGCTGCCTCATCAGCCGTAAAGACAACCCGACCGACCGCTGCTCCCGGAGATGCAGGAAGGCCAGAAGCTATGACCTCCCTCTTTATCTTGGGATCGATACGCGGATGCAAAAGCTGATCAAGCTGTTCGGGCTGAACGCGCATTACAGCTTCTTTTTTGTCGATGAGCTTTTCCTTAACCATGTCCACAGCGATTCTCACAGCTGCAGGACCTGTGCGCTTTCCGTTTCTTGTCTGCAGCATCCAGAGTTTATTCTGCTGAATGGTGAACTCGATGTCCTGCATGTCGCGATAGTGCTTTTCAAGCTTTAGGTAGATGCCTTCGAGCTGCTTGTAGAGCTTGGGCATCGCTTCCTCCAGCGACTTTTCGCTCTCGTCCTTTTTCGCCGCGATATTTATAGGCTGCGGCGTGCGAATGCCTGCCACCACGTCCTCGCCCTGCGCATTGATGAGATATTCTCCAAAGAAACGATTCTCGCCAGTGCCGGGATCGCGCGTAAACGCAACGCCGGTCGCACAGTCATCGCCCATGTTTCCATAAACCATAGCCTGAACATTGACAGCTGTTCCCCAATGTGAGGGATAGTCGTGAAGCCTGCGATACTCAACAGCGCGTGGAACCATCCAGGATTTGAACACAGCGCCTATTCCGCCCCAGAGCTGCTCATTGGGATCTTCCGGAAAATCGTGCCCTAAATCTTTTTTCACCAATTCCTTAAAGCGCTTGCAAAGCTCTTTAAGATCTTCTGCAGTGAGTTGCGTATCTAACTTAACGCCCTTGGCTTCCTTTATCTCGTCTATTATCTTCTCAAAGTGTTCTGACTCGGCGCCCATGACTACGTCGCTATACATCTGGATGAAGCGGCGATAGGAATCGTAAACAAAGCGCTCATTGCCGGTCTTCTCTAAAAGACCCTTTATCGTTTCTTGGTTGAGGCCCAGGTTGAGAACTGTATCCATCATGCCAGGCATGCTCACGCGGGCACCTGAACGTACGGATAAGAGCAGCGGATTCTTAGGATCGCCAAACTTTGCGCCCATGGTCTTCTCTATGTACTTCACGCCGTCCTCGACCTGCTTCTTAAGATCCTCGGGATACTTATGATCATTTTCATAGTAATAGGTGCAGACCTCTGTTGTAACTGTCATGCCCGCAGGCACCGGAATGCCCATGCCGCTCATCTCGGCGAGGTTCGCTCCCTTGCCGCCGAGCAGATTCTTCATCTTTGCATTTCCCTCTGCCTTGCCGGCTCCGAATGTGTATACGTACTTGGTACTCATTTCCTTGCCTCCTTGTAATTAATCTAATTTCCAATTTCGCTTTTCACTGGTATTCAATAAAATACGAAATTAGAAATTGGATTATGCTTATAATTCAAACTTATCCCTCAAATACTCCATCAATTTATCTATAGGTATTCTATCCTGATCCATGCTGTCGCGATCGCGCACTGTAACTGCCTTGTCGTTTTCTGAATCAAAGTCATATGTCACGCAGAAAGGCGTGCCGATCTCATCGTGGCGGCGATAGCGTTTTCCTATGGATCCGGCTGCATCGTATTCGCTAAAGAAATATTTTTTCAGATCCTTCTCGATCTTCTTGGCCGGCTCGCCGAGTTTTGCAGAAAGCGGAAGTACACCTACCTGCACTGGCGCTACTGAAGGATGAAAGCCCATGACCACCCTTTTTTCGCCGCGCACCTCTTCTTCGCGATAAGCATCAGCCAGCACTGCAAGCGCTGCGCGATCCACTCCAGCAGAGGTTTCTATCACGTGCGGCAGATACTTCTCTTTGCGCACCTCATCAAAATAGGTGAGATCTTTTCCAGAAACCTTCATGTGATTAGAGAGGTCGTAGTCAGTGCGGTTTGCAATGCCCTCCATCTCTGACCAGCCAAAGGGCATCTCGTACTCAACATCTATACAGCTCGTAGCATAGTGGGCGAGTTCGCGATGCTCGTGAGGCCTTAGCCTTAGCCTCTCAGGCTTGATGCCCACAGCTTTGAACCACTGATACCTGTCATCAACCCAATAATCGAACCACTTCTTTGATTCATCTGCATGACAGAAGAACTCCATCTCCATCTGCTCGAATTCTCTTGAACGAAAGATAAAGTTACGCGGCGTGATCTCGTTTCTGAAAGCCTTGCCGATCTGGGCTATGCCAAACGGTACTTTCTGACGGCTGGACATCTGCACGTTTTTAAATTGCGTGAATATGGATTGGCATGTCTCAGGTCTAAGATATGCGAGCGAAGCAGTATCCTGCGTGGCGCCCACTGTTGTCTGAAACATGAGATTGAATTCTCTTGCCTCTGTAAGTTCTCCGCCGCACTCCGGGCATTTGGTGGCGGATTTTCCACCCTCTGCAGCAGGAATTTCATCAAGACGAAACCGATGCTTGCAGGCTTTGCAATCGACCATAGGGTCGTTAAAGCTCTCTACATGCCCCGATGCTATCCATGTGCGGGGATGTGCGATGATCGTGGTATCCAGGCCTACAACATCGTCGCGTTCCTGGACCATGCGCTTCCACCACGAATCCTTGATCCTGCGCTTCAGCTCACAACCGACCGGACCGAAATCCCAAAACCCATTGATGCCACCGTAGATTTCGCTGGATTGGAATATGAAACCACGCCGCTTACAGAGCGACACCAAAACATCCATTTCAACCATAGATCACTCCTAGCTATCAGCTTACGGCTTACAGCTGACAGCTGAAAGCTTGTTAAGTCCTTGAAAAGAGGGGCTCAACTAACACGCTGACCTTCCATCGTCAAGCTAGATTCAAAACGTTGCTGGCCTTGCTTGCGTTTCTCGCTTGTCTCGCCCTATGCAGTTTTTCCATTGCCCTATTTATACCTTTACATATAATTCCGCCCAAATTGGAATATTCATGAAACGAGCTATCTTAATATCATTAGCGTGCGCGGTGCTCATTGCATTTAGCTGCAGCAATGAAAAGGGAGGCATAATCTCCAATCTCCTCAAAGGCGAGGAGAGCGGTGTTCCTGTCACGGTTGAGAGCGTCGTGATGAGGGAAAACGTACAAAAAATCGCCATACCAGCCACAATAGGCCCAGCAGAAAGCGCTGATGTGAGCGTTCCTGAAGAAGCGATAGTAGATCGCTTTTTGGTGTCTGAGGGTGACAGCGTGGCAGCCGGGGATGCTGTGGCAAAGCTCTCTGAAGATGAGATGAATTTAAGAATCGTACGCCTGCGCGCAGATCTGAGGGATGCACAGAGCAAGCTCGAAAAGGATTCCTACCTTCTTCGTAACCGCGACCGCCTTTTGGAAGAGGAACGCATTGACCAAGAACGATACGACAAGCTCGAAAGCGAGGTTGAAGCGGACGAAGGAGAAATAGAAAAACTCAACCAGGACATCGCTCGCTTGGAAGCAGCATTGGGTGATGCCACTCTAAAAAGTCCCGTATCAGGCGTTGTGACCAAACAATATATCTCAGCAGGAGCAGTTGCACCTGCAAAAAGCCCCATACTCACCATATCAAAGGTCGATCCTGCTATTGTTGAATTTCAGTTGACCGCTGACATGTCAACGATGGTGCACCCTGGCTTACCTGTAAGAGTGCGATTCCCCACTTTAGATGGAAGGCGCGCAGAAGGAAGCATCACTGCAGTGGATAGCACGCTGGATTCTGAAAGCAGCAAGTTTACAGTCCGAGCATCAATTCCCAATGCCCTGGGTGTTTATAAAGCTGGCATGAGGGCAAACGTTGAATTTGAAGGGCCCACAAAGCAACAAGTCTTCGTAATTCCCGAGGCAGCCCTTGTAAGAGAGGGCCGCAGTTTCTTCGTATTCACTGTTGTAAATGGTGCAGCACGCAGGGTTCAGGTATTACCAAAGCAGACTAATGGAAATTACATCGAGATAACCAGGGGCCTTAAGGAAGCAGATATGGTCGTGGTGAGAGGCCACGATAAAATCAAAGAAGGAACCAAAGTGGATATTTGGGGGCGTTAGCAATCCAATTTCTAATTTCTAATATCGCCTTTCAATAAACTACGAAATTGGAAATTGCACTGCTGTCGCGTTAGAACTGCTTGTTTTTCATGGATGTCATTGCGAGCAAAGCGAAGCAATCCCCTTATAACCTGTGTTTGCGGGAGATTGCTTCGTCGCTAAACGCTCCTCGCAATGACACCTAGACATGA
>JBDRBN010000060.1:0-14059 GCA_043822785.1 Pseudomonadota bacterium | reverse complement strand
CATGTCTAGGTGTCATTGCGAGGAGCGTTTAGCGACGAAGCAATCTCCCGCAAACACAGGTTATAAGGGGATTGCTTCGCTTTGCTCGCAATGACATCCATGAAAAACAAGCAGTTCTAACGCGACAGCAGTGGAAATTAGAGATTACAACCACCGGTAACGGGGCAATAGAACACGACCCAAAGCAAGACAGAGTAAGGTTGGCCCTCTAACCCTCTAATATCCCGTTATCTAAATAAAAATAGGTGACATGCAGGGGAATACATGTAATTTTCCCTCACTATGAATAAATCTTTAGTTATCAATAACATCTCCCGCCTCGTGACTATGGAGCCTGGCCCTAATCGCGAAGGGGAGTTGGGCGTTATTATTGATGCTGCGGTTCGCATTGAGGACGGTCGTGTACAGTGGGTCGGAAAACAGGCAGACCTTCCTGCCTCTTCAGGTGACATCGTCGATGCAAAGCGCGCCGTTGTCCTACCAGGCCTTGTAGATTGCCACACGCACATAGTGCACGGGGGATTTAGGCAGCAAGAGTTTAACCTGCGCTCGCAGGGTAAGACCTATCAGGAAATAGCAAAACAGGGCGGTGGCATAATGTCGTCTGTAAAATCCACACGCGAATCCTCTGAGAAAGATCTTGTGCACAATGCCAAGGCCCGTCTTGATGAAGCACTTTCTTTTGGCACAACGACTTTAGAGATAAAGACTGGCTATGGCTTAGATCTTGATACAGAGATGAAAATGGTGCGTGTCATTGAGAAGCTTAATGAGGATTCAGCGCTCTCTATAAAGGGCACATTTCTTGGCGCGCATGTGGTGCCAGCGGAATACAAAGACAAGCGCGATGAATATGTAAAACTCGTAATCGATAACATGCTTTCGCAAGCAGCATCCTCAAATGCCATAAGCGCGTGCGACGTGTTTGTGGAAGAGGGTGCTTTTACTTCAGATGAAGCCAGGGCGATTGCTAAAAGAGCAAAGGAGCTTGGGCTTAATTTGCACGTGCATGTTGATCAGTTTACAGATAGCAGCGGCGGGGTGCTTGCAGCAGAGCTTGGAGCACTTTCTGCAGACCATCTTGATTATACAACAGAAAAGGGTGCCAGCGCTATGGCAAAAGCCGGCGTAGTAGGCGTACTCCTTCCTGGTGCAAGTTTTTTTACAGGTCATGGTGCTTATCCAAATGCAAAAATGCTTAAGAAAAATGGCGTAAAGCTTGCGATCGCAACTGATTACAATCCAGGAACCAACCCTTCGCTCAACCTTTGGCTTGCCGCAACTATTGCGATTACGCAGATGGGAATGAGTTGCGATGATGCGCTTTTAGGAATTACAAAACACGCAGCCCAAGCGTTGGGTATAAAAGATGCAGGCAAAGTTGCCAAAGGCGTGCGCGCAGATCTCCTGCTGCTAGATGCGCTAGATGAATACTTTCCTCTATATCGTTACGGAGTGAATTTTGTGAAAGCTGTGATCATTGACAGTAAGCTCGTCTCAGGTGAGTTATGAGAAGAATTCTTAGCGCAATTATTGCAATATCTTTTGTCTTCTCCTTGCTGGCTCCTCCGGCGCTTGCCGAAGAAAAAAAAGGCAAGCTCGAGAGCTTTGAAGATGCTTTGGAGCCGCCGCCGAAGAAAAAGGAGCACAGGCATCGAGATAGGATGCATTACGAAGAGCCGGCTCAAACCGACTATACAACCACTTCAGCCAGCGCAGGAGAAATCGCTGCCGGCGGGCTCATGCAAATACTTTATCAATTTTTTCTAATGGGTCTCATGAATACCGGCGCTCAAAGCTCTAAAGAATTGTACACCGACCTAAAGCTAAGCGAAAGCCCTGCGCTGCCAACTATTAGGATAGAACCTTCATATCAGTATCTCATCGGCAATATTCATGGAGTATCAGGAAAGGCTGAGGCAGGGTATCTTATGTTTGGAGCGCAAGGCGAGTATCTGCGCTATTTTGAAAAGAACGCATCTGATCTTTCAATCATCTCAGGGCATTTTCTTTTGAGAACCATGCTTGCCAGAATTATCGGAGTGAACATCGCGCTTGGCGTGAAATCGCTTTGGGGCCAACGGCGCCACACAGGGTTTGATATGGGCATGCCGTTTCATATCTATTTCAATAATCACTTCATCTTTGATGTGTTGCCATACATAGCCATCATCAGGGGCAATAACGTCTATGACATAGATTCGGGGCTTTCTTATAAATATAAATATATCGGTGCCAGGCTAGGCTACCGCGTAGTTTATACTGGCGGCCAAACCCTACACGGTCCCAAGGCAGGCATCTTCTTTCAGTGGTAAGTTATGGATTTTCTTGAATATTGTTGACACGATAAGGGGAATGAAACATATTGCGTAGCTCGATATTCTTTAAAATCTGTTGGGCCAGTGGGGTTGTAGCTCAGCTGGGAGAGCACCACAATGGCATTGTGGGGGTCAGGGGTTCGATTCCCCTCAGCTCCACTGGCCCAACAGATTTCATCACAATTCATCTTTTCTATTCTTTCCCTTGGAGAAACCGTGATGCAAACTGGTGATAAAGGAAAGATCGCTGAATCCCTTGTATTGTCAGAACTCGTGAAACGAGGATTTAAGGTCTCAATTCCCTTTGGCGATTATCGCTATGATTTGATCATCGAGAAGAATGGGGAGTTTAGGCGTGTTCAAATAAAGTATGTTGGAAACGCGACGAAATATTCAACTATTCCGATCGTCTTACATTCAATAACGCGCAAGGGTCGAGTACAGTACGCGCCAGGAGAATTAGATTTCATAATAGCTTATTATGAACCAAAACAATCTTTTTATGTTATTCCTTGGAAGGATGTAGAAGGGAAAACAGCAATAAACCTGAGACTAAAAAAGGCCGGCAACAATCAACAAGCTGGTATTATACCTGCAATAAAATACGAAAATAAATGGGATCTACTTCTATAAAAGATTCTCTTCAACTCCACCAAAAAACGACCGCCAAAAGGCGGCCGTTGACGTGTGCTTTATGCCTTTGCTGCCTGCGCCTTCAGTAACCATAAATAATGTCTTACGATGTCAACTAGGCGATCTCCATCGTTCTCTATCTTGAAGTAAGCTCCAAGGGTGTATGTGTCCTTGAGATATTTAATGAATTCTCCAATTTTTTGGCTGAGCGCTGTATTCGCACGTTTATTGTATTTTAACTTGGCAAGCATATTGATGATATCTTTGTTTTGCACTCCTTGTGTTGTCCTGGCAGACCAGTCCAAACGCTTTTTGGTTGTTTTGAGAAGAGCGCTGATATGCTTTTGGGCAGGCTCGGCGTTAACTGACATCCACGGTTCATTTTGGCTTGTGGCAGTTTTCTTTGTAGCAGCTGATTGTGAAACAACTTCTTTTGACCAAGCTTCAAATAACTTGGTCAATCGACTTGAAAGTTGCTTTTGGTTTAGAGTCAAAAGTTCTGTTTTGTGTTTATGAAGCAGCCAACTTATAAAGGATTCAAGCTTGGATATATTATTGTCAACGTTCTCTATAAAGCTCTTTCTTCGATAGACTTCGGTCGATACTTTACTTCTTAATTCTTCTTCCTCATCTCTTTTGACATCAACGCTATCAGAAACCGAAGGAGCGCTATCTTTTTCGGTCTCATCTGATGCCGAAACCACGCCAGGCGAGCGCACCGTCTGGGGTGCGGCAACGACATCGGGTGCATGGAGCTCTTCGATGCTGGTTGCTTTGGGGGTGTCGGCCTGCTCAATCTCGCTTTGGGATATGGCCTGAGAACTGGGCGGTGGAGGTTCTAGCAAAATGCCCTCGGTGCTTAAGATGTGTTTATACCAAATAATTTCAAGTTGCCCTTTTTCAAACAAGCCGTACATCGCTTGCAACACATCTTCGGGAATGGGTTCCCAGCAAGTAAGATGAAATTCCAGTTTTTTGGCTTTGCCATTGGCAATGAGTTGTCGATATTTTAAGAGCTGATTTGCAAGATTCTTCCCGTAAAATGCAGAATCAACACCATTTTTATTATTGGCGTCTATCTCAATATCAGCTGAATCGAACGTTTCATGTCTTTCAAGAAGAGTTTTGAAGTATTTTCCAGTATTTTCGTCAAGCCGCGTAACTTTTACTTCGATAAACGTATCGCCATCCCTTGCATCGATTTCTGCATCGCTGATAAGTTGTTTTCTTATGAAATGACCTGTGTTTGTGTCATAATACCATCCCTCAAACTCCAGGTTTTGTTCATTTATTGAGAAGGCGTCAAAATGTCTGCCCGATGACATTAGCTCTGCAAGTCGCACGATCTCGTAATATGCGCCTCTTATTTCATGGTCTCTCATTGTTGAATCAATAAGAGAGGCCACAGCTAAATCGAAGATTTTTTGTGCACCTGGAATGTTGCTGTGTGACATAAAAGTAGTTGCGGATTTAAAGAATGCGTCTATTTTTTTGCTGACCTGTTCTGTATGGTCATTGGGAAATGCAGATTTTAATCTTAATAACAGCTGCGACATTAACATGCCGGCAAGATCGGACATCCCAGATATGTGTTGGGCACCAAGCAAGGGCGATGCTTCTGACGAGAGTCTAAACAAAAGCTGTGTGCCGCTTCGTGTGAGACTACCAGTTAGTTTTGGCCTATCAGAAGAAGTGCTGGGCTCTTCAGGTTTCGCTTGAGCCCTTGATAGCAGCTCACCTAAAGTATTGCACTGTCCTTCCATTCCTACGAGGATCGTTGTTGCACCCTGCAGCTGAGCTAGTCCTTCTTTCATCGATATAGCTACTTGATTGTCATCGCCAAAAACTGGCTCTAACATCTTAAGAGCACTATGCACAAAACGCATGGCGCCTGTGACAGCCTCTTCAGCTCCTTGTGCGTTTTGTGATATCGAATCTGCGAGTTCTGATAAATCTCCAGCAGATTTAGGAGGCTCTTTGGTATAGCTATAGGTTAAAAATGGCTGTGCGACCGGCGCATAAAATCTATCGGTCATGACGCTAAATTCGTCGTCAGCAAAAGTAAATGTATCGTTGCTTGCAAATGTAAGGGCAGATGGATCAAACGAGGCAAGCCCTGCCTGAGAGCTGGCAATATGCGCAAGATTTGCAGCTTCAAATGGAATAGCTATATTTAAAGTCGTAACCATTATGCTAATCCTTTATCGTTATTCGTCCTCTTATCGCGTTTTTTATGCAATAGTTGCGGAGTTTTTACGTCAATAAATCGTCGATGCTTTTTATGTTATCGAAATGATTATACCCGCCTAAGTTTTTCATGTGTGTAACCTGTTAATATAACAACAGATTTGCTGCACGCCGCATAAAGAATGCTGGCACGCTTATTGCTCAAATAGACTTTGCTGATATCTGCTGCAAGGGGGTGCCATGCGGCGAACCAATATTATTCTCTTATCCGTTCTTTTTATCGGGCTATTTCTCGTGTTCTACTCACAACCTAGTGCAGGCCAAGATATCGCGGGCACGCCAGTAGCTTCAATGCAAGATTATGAATTAGACAGCTCACCAATAGCAGCAAAACTCAAAGAGGTAAGAAAGATAAGCATCCAGGGAGATGGTGATTTTATAGCTCTTTCCAAAATCATACGCACAGTGTGGTATGAGCCGGATGTGCCCAAGACAGATACATATGCTATTGAGTACGCTGCCAATGAGTTTAGAACCACCGTTAGAATAAGCGATCATAGCAAAGGCGAGCGGGTAGCCGATGCCTTTTTCAATAACGACAGAACTTTAAGTTTTGTGCGAAAGAGGGCAGCGCGTGACCGTGCCGAGACAATACATTTTGTATATGATGCAAATGGAAATCTTGTTGAAAAAAGGGTAAGCTATGATGACAAGCCAGTTGATAAATTTGAATACGAATACGACCAGTCAAATCTTTCCAGACGAGAGATCAAAAAAAGCCAGTGGATCGATGAAAGTTGGAAGCCATCAGATACTTCTATGGAGCTCTATGTAAATGTGAGCGGGCTTCCTACGGCATTTGAGAGCATCGAGAATATGGGACGCAGGACTGTGACATTTGAATATGCCCTCAATGATGCTGCGCTGGATAGCTATACTGATACTTTCACGGGCGAGGACGGAGAAAGTTCTGATACTTTCGCATACGTGACATACAATGAGCAGAAGCCGTCGCAGTTTACAGTAAGATCTAGCGACAAGCCTGGTGAAGAGCTGCGCATCATAGGTCAGTGGCAGGGCGATAAATTTCCAGATGGCAGAGATAGGCTTGTCAGCGAGAGCATGATGCTTTGCATTAACAAGAGGTGCAAGAAAGTAGAGGAGAGAACGTTTGAATACCAGCGCATAAGAGAAGAGGCGCTCATGCCTCCGCCCTCAGTAATGCTTCCTTTCTTAGAGTTGGGTTCCTCGCTGTTTTTCATAGAAAAGCCCGAGCTCTTGCTGGGCAAAGAGGGCATCGGCTTGCCCACCTGGCTGATTAGAGATGAGAAGTAAATTGGCGTTAACTCTGTAACTTTTCAAGCACAAACGTTTCGATTGCAGCGGCTTTTTCTTCGGCTTGCTTTAAAAACTCATCAGCTTTGTTTCGAATATCCTTACTCCATTTTTTATCCTCTATGCCTTGGAGATTGATGAGCACGTTGTAGTATGCGCCCATGGCAGCTGCCCTGCCCATAAGCCCAGCAACGCCTGCATCTGAGAGCGAGTTGGGATTTCCCTTTTGCGCTACGGCCATGGCGCACTCAAGCGCGGGTATTGTTCTCTCGAGCGTTCCCAAAGGCTCTGTGGTTGCGCCCTTGTTTGCCTCTTCAATTGCAGCAGCGCGGGCTGCCTCTTGTTCTTCAGTTGCCTTTGGCATGGAAAACGCATCCATTACCATGTTGAACGCTGCGGTATCGGTATCAATGGCTTTTATCTGCGAAGCCATAGTCTTTTGCGCTGCAACACCTATGCTTTCCATTTCAGATTGTACTTCCTCAAAACCTTGTTTCTCAAATGTGAGCGCTGCAACCATAGATGACAGCCCTGAAGACAGTGCACCTGCAAGAGCAGCTACGGATCCGCCGCCAGGGGCAGGTGAGTTTGATGACAGTTCTTTTGTAAATGCATCTACAGTCATCGATGCTAAAGGAGCAGGCTCGCAAAAGCGCTCTTCGATGATCTTATGCTTTGGATCAAACGGCGCTACATCGCTAAGCCCCAAAGTGAGTATGGCAGTGCGTATGATTTCATCCTCGGATACACCAGTGGTCGAACCCTGCTTTTTAAGATAATGCAGCCCTGCTTCTGTGAGCACGCGTTTTGGCACCATGCCTACGATTTCGCTGCCAGTGATGCGGCACCCAAATTTGGCAGCCAGATCGCAGCATGCATCGTAAACCTTGTAAAGAGGTGCTTCGTCAATGTTGAGTATGTTCACTGTGACTTGCGCGCGGTTGTATTCTGGTATGAGCCAGCCTGTGCCTTGCACCTCTTTGAACATGCCGGGTATGCGCTCGGCAGTTCCATCGGGTTTTCTCACAACATTTCCTTCTTCATCGCGCTTTAACTTGCCTGTTTCGCGAATTACATTTGCGATCTTTTTGGCCAGCTTTACGTTGGTGCTGTTGAGGTTGATGTTATAGGCGATGAGAAAGGGGCGTGCGCCTATGACTGTTGCGCCTGACTTTGCGTTAAACTTTGGTTGGCCAAAATCCGGCTTCCATTCAGGCTTTGTTAGTTTTTCTTCAAGCGCTTCATATTCGCCTGCGCGGATGTCTGGCATGCGCACGCGCTCTGGCCGCGTTGCCGCGTTGGCGTATAGATATACGGGTATATCCAGCTCCTCTCCAACCCGTTTACCAAGGCGTTTTGCCAGGTCAACGCATTCTTCCATTGTAATGCCTGCTACCGGCACAAATGGGCATACGTCGCACGCGCCTTGCCTGGCATGGCTGCCCTTGTGCGTACGCATGTCTATGAGCTCTGAGCCCACCTTTATGGCTAAAAATGCGGCTTCCATAACCTCATCGGGAGGACCTGCAAACGTGTACACAGTGCGATTTGTGGCATGACCTGGATCCACGTCAAGAAGCGATACTCCAGACACAGAGCGCACAGCTGTTGCTATGGCTTCGATTGTTTCTTTGTTTCTTCCTTCGCTAAAGTTGGGCACGCATTCAACAATCTTCATGCTTCCTCCTCTCGATTTGCTCGGTCGCTTGTAGTTTAATTGCCTTGCAAAAGCAAGGTGTGAGTGGCAATTTCATGCTATGCGGAGAGCTTGCTAGATGAACGGATTTAGCTGGGCATACATGATCGGTGGCCTGGCCTTTTTCTTTTTAGGGCTGCGATCAGCGCGTCAGGGCTTACAGCTTGCTGCTGGAGAGCGTCTGCGCCTTTTAATCGGCAAGCTTACAAACAACCGATTTTTTGCGGTTGGCCTTGGTGCTTTGGTAACTGTCATGTTGCAGAGCTCCAGCGCAACTACCGTCATCCTAGTGAGCTTTGCTGAAACTCAGCTGATGACGCTTGCCCAGGCCTTTGGCGTCATCCTCGGAGCTGATATCGGCACTACGCTGGTGGTCATACTGATTTCATTAAAGAAGATCACGCACTATTCATTGTATCTTGTGGCTCTTGGCATAGTCATGGAGCGGCTGTGTCGCAATCAGCTTGTGCGCTACATCGGTTCAGCAGTGCTTGGCTTTGGCATGATCTTTTTTGGCATGTATCTTATGACATATGCAGCTATGCCGCTTAGGGATAACCCTATAGCAATAAAGGTGTTTGAATTTTTAGCAACCAATCCATTTTTAAACCTTGTTTTTGCAGCCATCTTCACAGGTATTATCCAGGTTTCAGCAGCGACAATAGGTTTGGCTATCGCGTTGTCATATTCGGGCGTTCTTTCCTTTGAGGCAGCCATTCCAATCGTTTTGGGAGCCAACATAGGAACTTGCATAACAGCTTGCCTGTCCTGCCTTGGCGTGGGCACAGCAGGACGGCGCGTGGCAGTAGCGCATGTGCTCATCAAGATCATAGGCGTGCTCATAGTATTTCCTTTTGTCAGTGATATTGCAGTGTGGATAAGCAAGATTGACTCTTATCTTGCAAGTCAGGCAGTGATGATCAATCTTGCCACAAGTGGCAAGATCGTGCTTACGCATCTGCTTTTCAATATCTTCATCACAGTTTTGTTTTTGCCGCTAGTGCGGCCTGGCGTATGGTTGGTAAAAAAGATAGTGCCGCGAAAGTTTGAGGAGAAGGCAGTATTTGGTCCAAAGTATTTAGACGAGAGTGCTTTGGACACGCCGGCTTTGGCCTTTGCGCAGGCACGTCGCGAGATCATGCGCATAGCTCGCATTGCGCATGAGATGTTTGAAAATGTACTGCAGCTCTTCCATCTAAATGTCGATTTTGACCGCTTGGAAGAGAAGACCGGAAGCGCTGATGATAAGATAGATCTTTTAGAAAAGGCTGTACGATTCTACATTTCTAAAGTTTCGCAAAAGGCCCTCACTGAAGCACAGGCGAAGGCGCAGGTGGCGCTGCTTTCTATTGGCTCAGAGCTTGAGGCTGTTGGCGACGCAATTTCAAAAGAAATCATCGCGCTCGCACATAAAAAACGCAGAAAACTAGCGCGTTTTTCCGATGAAGGTTATGCTGAACTCACTAAGCTGCACAAGCTCGTGCTTTCGAACTTTGATCTTATGATATCCATGCTCACACAGCCGCACAAAGATATTGCCCTTAAGGTGCTGCGCCACGAGAAACATCTCAATGAGGTAGAGCAGGATTTGCGGCAATCACATCTGCACAGGCTTCACGACAAGCTTCCTGAGACTTATGAGACTAGCACAATTCATATGGATCTGCTGGGCCAGTTTCGCATGATAAACTCCAAGCTCACACACATAGTAGAGGTTGCTCAAGATCTTGCATAACAAATTGTCTTAAGTTTCTTTGGGGTCGTAGGGGTATTCTGCTGCCAACTCTTCAAATATTTTTTTCTGAGCGGATTTGAGTTTCTTGGGTGGGACGATTTTTACGATTACGTACTGATCACCTTTTTTTCCTTTTTGCCCTAAAATGGGGGCTCCCTTGCCGGAGATCCTAAATTTTTGTCCGCCAGCAGTTCCTCCTGGCACCTTCATCTTGGCATGTCCTGTGAGAGTTGGCACTTCTACCTGTGTACCCAGCACAGCATCGTAGATGGTGATGGGAATCTCTGTATAGATGTCAGCGTCTTCGCGCCAAAAATCAGGATGAGGTGTTACGTGTATTCGTAAGTAAAGGTCGCCGTCTTTGCCACCGCCAAAGCCTGGTTGCCCCTTGCCTGCAATTCTGACCTTTGAGCCGTTGTCGACACCTGCCGGGATCTTTACGGTAAGGCGTTCGGTTTTGTCTCCGCGGCGGATGGATATTTTTCTCTCTGTGCCGCTCACGGCGTCGTCAAAGCTTATCTCTACGTCAGCGTATGTATCGCGACCGTTAACAGGGGCTTCGGGTCCAGCTGCTCTTCCCCAACTTTGCCGTGGTGCGCCCCTGCGAACGCCTCCCATCTCAAATAGCTCGCCAAAAAGATCTCCCAAATCCACATTGCCAAAGTCGAAGCCTGCTTCTCCTGGTGCCCCTCTGTATTCCCATTTAAAACCGCCTTCGCCTGGGGTAAAGCCACCAGCGCCACTGAACATATCATATTGTTTGCGCTGCTTAGGATCAGAAAGCACGTTGTAGGCTTCAGAGATGTCCTTAAACTTTTCCTCTGCTGCTTTCTCGCCCTTGTTTACATCTGGATGGTATTGTTTGGCCAGGCGGCGATATGCCTTTTTGATTTCAGCATCTGTCGCACCCCTTGGCACGCCTAGGATCTGATAAAAATCTTTCATAGCAGGGAATAATCGGTCTCTGGAGAGATATTGTCAATAGGTTAGGGCGAGAAAGGCGAGACATGCGAGAAACGAAAAGCGGGCTACAATGCTCGGGACAATGGGCTTGAGCCAGGGGCAGCATTTGCGAGCAGTTTTTCTTTTGTATAGATGGCAACCGATCGATCAAAGCAGGAGTTTTCGTATCGACCTGTATCCATACGAATGGCATCGCACGGGCAGGCCTCAACGCACAGCCCGCAGAACACACACCGAAGCATGTCTATCACAAAAGTCTTTGGACGCTTCTCTACGTTTGGATCATCAACTTCTTCTGGTTCTATCTCAATGCAATTTGCAGGGCATACGAAAACGCACAGCATACAGGCAGTGCAGCGGATAGAGCCGTCCTGGCGCGTAAGCAGCCTGTGCTCTGCGCGGTAGCCAGGGGGGATGATTTTTTTCTGTTCAGGATATTCGATTGTGATGCGACGGTTTATGAATATGAGGTTTTTGATAAAGTGCTTTGCTGTAACAGCCAAGCTACGCAGAATTGCTGGAAGCCAGATGCGCTCCCAAAAACTCATATTCTCGTCTCTGTCGATAAGATATACCATGTTTTAGTGAAGTCGTATTGATGTTGAATGCGATGGAACAAGCTCTGCTAGATCGCGCCTTGTTTCTGGAAGCTCGCTCACGGCATGCCAGTACCTAACTTCTGGCTCGCCATACTGCCATGAGAGGAATATCTCCTGACCAGCAAACCATGAATAGAAACCTACAATGCCTTGGTCAACGTCGCAGATCACAACGCCAAGTTTTGCGATTTCGTCCAGGTGTGTCATGTATTCTTCAGACAGTGCCCTTAGCGTATTGGTTGTCGAGGGAATGCCAGCTGACTCAGAGGGGCTTATGCCAAGCACGGCATTTGGACTTATCATAACGCCAGCTTTAGTTGCTTTTTCACACAGCGAGTTAATCCGGCGCTGAATTCTTGCGAGCTCTGAAAATAAATAGTCAAGCGAAGGAACAAGCTCGTTTGCCTCTGCCAAATTGTAATACATTCTCATCTCATGCATAACATTTTCACCCTTCACCCTTTGCTACTGTGATCTTCTTTTGTGCCTGGTATTTTCCCTTCTTATCCGCGTACGATACTTTGCACACATCGCCAGCGCGCAAAAAGATAACCTGACCAATGCCTTCGCCAGCATAGACGCGTGCTGGAAGAGTAGTTGCATTTGAAATAGCTATTGTAGCATATCCTTCCCACTCTGGTTCAAATGGCGTTACGTGAATATGAACTCCGCAGCGTGCATAGGTAGACTTGCCATAACAAATGGTCAGCACGTCGCGTGGTATGCGAAAGTACTCGATGGTGCGCGCGAGCACATAGCTGTTTGCAGGTATTTCGCAAACATCGCCTGTGAAATCGCGAAAATGAATGTGTGCAAAATCTTTAGGATCGATTATGCCAGTGCCTTGGGGTTCGAAGATTTTAAACTCATTGGCAATTCGAAAATCATAACCATAGGAGGAGAGCCCATAGGATATTCCCTTTCTCATTTGCTTTTCTTCAAAGGGCTCAATCATGCCATGCTCAAGTGCCATGGTTTTAATCCAGATGTCAGGCCTTATGCCCATTTAAGCCTCCAGGTGGTTATTGATGATTAGTGGCGGACTATACATAAGAATTGCTTGATTTCAAGATGCTATGCGTTAATTAATAAATGGCTTGATTATCATGCTGATACGGTGCATCCTTGATCCATGTTCTCAGGGAGATGGATATCAATTATGAGGAAAATTTTCATTAGTTTGGCGGCAGTGGTTGGCATAATATGGTTTTTAGGCATTTCTGTATGCTTCTGTACTCCTCCAATAGCACAGCTCAGGTGGGTAAATCCTCATACCACTGCTTATATGCGGGCAGATGAGCATAAGAAGATACAGCATGTGTGGTGTGGACTTTCTAAGATTTCGCAACATTTGCAAAATGCTGTGGTGCTTGCAGAGGATGACCAGTTCTTCTCTCATCCAGGGTATGACTGGGAGGCAATCAAGCGCGCGTATCGAGTGAATTTGAAAAGAGGTAAATTTTCAAAGGGCGCTTCCACGATTACCATGCAGGTGGCGCGCAATTTGTATTTGTATCCCCACAAGTCGCTTTTGCGCAAAGTGCGCGAGGTATGTATTGCGCTCAAGATGGAACTATTTCTGCCAAAGAAACGCATACTTGAAATTTATCTTAACATCGCAGAGTGGGGCAACGGCATATACGGCGCAGAGGCAGCAGCCAGGCACTATTTTGGCAAGAGCGCTCGGTATTTGACCAAAGAAGAAGCAGCTTGGCTTGCATCTATACTTCCTCGTCCACGGTTTTATGACCGCAACAGGCGAGCAAACCTTCCTCATATGAGGGCAGAGGGGATAGCAGGGAGGTTGTGAGCCTCGTGTCATTGCGAACGTAGTGAAGCAATCTCCTCAAACCAATTAGCTGGGAGCGTTAGTTTCGGTTCTAGCGTTCGCAATCAGATATATGCAAATTTTCCTACAGGTCGTCTTCGGGTCCTGTCGCTGGGTTTTCCCCAATTTCGGCATCGGCTGATTAGATCACGAGCTCAATGTGAAATCACGGAACAGCCTGCTGGCGAAATCGGGGCCCCCACCCAGCGCCACCCCAAGCCGACCTATAAGAAAATTTGCATACGCAAGACTGATTTGCTTTGGCACTACCGCCGACCCCGATGAACCAGAACTAATGCTCCCTGCTAATCAATTGTCTTGGCCGCTTGTGTCGTGGGGTGTATGGTTCAGAACTACTCGTACCTGATACCCGGCGAGTATGACCATTTACGCAACGCCGTGAATGTCGGTGACGAATGGGTTGATAATGTAGTTCCCTTAAATAGGAGGATTGGATGATTGGCAATGCTCAAGGGGTAGTGACTTGGCCGAGTATAATTGGTGTTTCAATAGGTGTCATCATTGGGGCAGTTTCTTCTCTGCTCGCTAGATGGTTCTGGGAACGATACAGGAAGCCGAAATTCTATTGTGTTAAGTTAGAAAGCGAAAGGAACGAATACTCGGTTGTGGTACCCAAGCGATAATGTCAGGGTAATTGCCCAAGGGAAAATGTCAGTAGATAATACCTTCTATGGGGTAAACGTAGGAGGTGGAAGGGATGCTACTGACGATGAAGGAAAACAATAGGTTAAAGGTGATGCAGGA
>JBDRBN010000059.1:0-20598 GCA_043822785.1 Pseudomonadota bacterium | reverse complement strand
TCATGTCTAGGTGTCATTGCGAGGAGCGTTTAGCGACGAAGCAATCTCCCGCAAACACAGGTTATAAGGGGATTGCTTCGCTTTGCTCGCAATGACATCCATGAAAAACAAGCAGTTCTAACGCGACAGCAGTGGAAATTATGAAATTCCAAATTCCAAGCACCAAATTCCAAATAAGCACCAAACTCCAATTACCAAGTTCCAAACAAAACCTTCTCAACGCTGTGTTTCGGTTATTGGAAAATTGGAATTTGGAATTTATTTGGAATTTGTGATTTGGTGCTTGGTGCTTTTAATTACTTAACTATCTAATATTTCAAGGAGACCGGTAAAGAATGGACATCATCAAAACCATAGAATGGAAAGACAACAAAGTAATAATACTCGATCAACGCAAGCTGCCCACCGAGGAAGTCTATAATACATACGAAGACTATCTTGGTGTAGCCCAGGCCATAAAGAATATGGTCATTCGGGGAGCACCTGCAATAGGAGTGGCAGCTGCCATGGGAGTTGCGCTGGGCGCTTTGGGAATTGGCGTAAAGAACTTTGACGAATACTATGAAAAGCTTGTCAGCATCTGCGATCGCATCGGCGATACGCGCCCAACGGCCGTAAACTTATTCTGGGCGCTCGATCGAATGAAAGCGTGTGCGCTGGCAAACAAGGATCGCCCGCTAGCTGAAATAACCCAAGCCCTTAGGTCTGAGGCGCTTAAGATTTATGCCGAGGACATTGAATCCAACAGAATGATAGGCCGCCATGGTCAGAAGCTTCTTGAAGATGGCATGACAGTGCTTACCCATTGTAATGCCGGAGCGCTGGCAACTGCAGGATATGGCACTGCACTTGGTGTTATATATGCAGCAGAGGAAGCCGGCAAAAGGTTGCATGTCATAGCCAGCGAAACCAGACCCAGGCTTCAGGGCGCAAAGCTCACCGCATGGGAGCTTCAAAAACACGGCCTACAGGTAACTGTGATATCAGACACCATGGTTGGCAGCCTTATGCAGCAAGGAAGGATAAACGCATGCATAGTGGGCGCTGACCGCATTGCCGCAAACGGCGATGTGGCAAACAAGATAGGCACATATCAAGTTGCGGTTTTGGCAAATCACCACGATCTGCCCTTTTATGTGGCAGCACCTATATCCACCATTGATCCAAAGATCACATGTGGAGATGACATCCCCATAGAGGAACGCGATCACACAGAAGTAACGCACATAGGTTCAATGCAGATTACTCCTGACTACGTAAAAGTCATAAACCCATCGTTTGACGTAACCCCTGCTGAGCTCGTCACTGCGATTATTACTGAGCGAGGGATAGCAGAACCACCTTACGAAAAATCAATTTCAGAGTTAGTTGAGATTAGTGAAGGATAAATAACTGCAAGCAACGCGAGAAACGCAAGCAACGTTCTCTAAAACCTTTCTCGCGTTTCTCGCCTTTCTCGCAGTTTTTATATAGGCAAAAGGCGGGTTCTCTAAAACCCGCCTCAAGGAAAAAGTAGCTGCTGGCAATATGCCAGCACAATCAAAGAGTTCTTAATTCATAGACTCCTTTAGCAAAACCTCATAAAGCACATTTTTCGGACGCGAGCCGGTCACAACCTTGACTGGCTCGTCGCTCTTGTGTGTTGTGATGATCTGATAGAGCACATCCTGCCTCTGGCCCCGGTGTGGAATATACATTCCGCCGCATGAGAGAACCGCAGGTCCTGCCTCTGACGTTTCCACGTCAGATCCAGCCAGAATCTCCTTCATAATAATCTGGTTTAGTTGTCCTTCCTGCTTTCTCATAGCAGTGCCCTCCACGCATAAATTGAGCAAGGGACATGCCAGGGCAGGGCGCTGGAGTAGGTGTTTTAAGTTCTTGTAATATTGGAATAATCCGATAGATACGTTATGCGGCTTTGTCAAAATTAGTCTTTATGAACCCATTAGCGTCAAAATTCCCTCGAAAACAACATGAAAGGGCGTGATGAGAACTTTTATAACAACAAACGCATTTGCAATTGCACCATCACTCGTACCTGTCTTATTCCCATCAAGTAGACAACTCGTTGTGAACTCATATGCCGTATATGACCACGACTTGGCGCGTGAAGCACAAATAGATGCACCAATATTTACAGCCAATAAGATGCTCGTATCATCACAATTCGAGACAGCCCCATCAGAGGATTTTAGTTCAGCAAACATGCTTTCGCTGCTTATCGTATCTGCAGCTTCTATCTGGTTTTTTAAACGCTACCTCACTGGTTTTTTTGAAAAACCGATTGCCGTACCTGCTGCCCTCGGCGCAACAACTAATATAGGCAGCCTTGGTTTATGCTTGATGGCTATGCAGGCAGATGACTCGCAGCAGGTACAAAGACGTAGGTTCGAAAAGATGAAAGAAGAGCTGCTTAAGTTGGCTTCAAACTCATCCATTGTTCCAGAAGATATAAGGCCTCGGTTGATGCAAGATATCGATATGCTCGTCAAAGACGCGCTTAAAAAAATAGAGATGATCGAGCGTTCAGGCAGAAAAACCTCGCCCACTCTTGTAGCAAAGACTATTATTCAAGATTGGAAAAGAGGTAAAACATCTAATACCGATATTCGAGATGCGGCTTACAAACGATACATCAAATATGTTAATTCAGGAGCATTCAACACATCGAGCATAAGACCGCCGCTTCCACAACCCGTCTTCTTTGAACTAACGCCTACAGATAACATGTCTCCTTATAACCGACTGCTGTACATCGAAAGGCATGACATGTGGCCTGGTATAGTTGTGCGCGGGGTGACAGCTGGCAACGGAAAAAATAAGCATCTAAGAACCATCAGGGGCATAACACGCGATTGCAAACTGCTCTTTGAAGGCTCGTCTGGAATGACGCCGCCAACATTCTATATGCCCGTAGATGATGAGAAGGATTAAACCGAATGTTTTATCTTCTCTGTCAATGTTTTTGAGCGGCGCCGTCTATGAGCAGTTATACCAAACCGATGTGCCTCATCGCGAATGCGCATAAGCAGGAGCAGCTCCTTTGATCCGCGTTTAAAATTCAAAGGATTCTTTCTGCCAGGAATGAATATCTGATCTGCGCGACCTTTTTTTTCGCCTTTAGCAATGGCTGCAATTGCAATGGATACGCCACACTCCTTTAGCGCGCGCTGCGCTATCGCAAGCTGTCCCTTTCCACCGTCTACGAGAAGAAGATCAGGAGGAGGCATATATTTCTTGTGCGTTTGGCGAAGCCCAACTTCAGCTTTGTATCTGCGCGAGAGAGTTTCAAACATCATTGCATAGTCATCAGGCGTTTCTTTGGTCCTTATATTGTAAATACGATAGCGAGTTTTATCCGGCAGACCCCCTGTAAATGTTACTAGCGATCCCACAGCCTCTTTGCCGCCAAGATTTGATATGTCCACACACTCTATAGTCTCCAATGGCCCATGCACCTTGAGCATGCGCGCTAACCTCTCAAGCGTGTCAGCCTCAGTGCGCTGCTTGGCCTTTATCGCTAGGGTCTCTATTGCATTGGTGCGTGCAAGCTCTACAAGGCGCGCCATCTCACCCCGAGTAGGTACTGATATGGATACCTTGGTGCCGCGCCGCTCGCCTAATATCTCTGCTGCTGCCCGGGCGCCCTCTGGCAGGTGCTGAAGATATATCCTCTCTGGAATTTTGGAGCCTTCCCTGTAGTGCTGTATGAGAAATTCTTCTAAAGCTCCTCTTTCATCTTCACATGTCTGTCCAAACGTAAAACTCCTTTTTCCGATAAGGGCACCTGCGCGCACTTGCATTACGCATATTGCAGAATTCTTTCCAGATCTTGCCATAGCCACTGCATCGTGATCGCCACCCTTGCGCCGCACCACAGCCTGCTGCTCCATTACGCCCTCGAGCATGTCTACAGCATCCCTTAGCCTGGCCGCATCCTCGTATTTTTGGGAGGAAGAGGCATCTTTCATCTTTTCCTTGAGGAGATTGGCGAGCTCACGGCTGCGTCCAGACAGAAACATCTTTGCCTCATCCACCTGCAAAACGTAGCTTTGATCTGAAACCTTGCCCACGCAAGGAGCAGTACAGCGCCCTATATCGTATTTGAGGCAAGGGCGTACGCGGTTGGCAAACTCGCGATCGCTGCAGGTTCTGATCTGAAAATAACGTGTTATCTGATCAACTGCCTGGCGCGCTGCAGAAGAGGAATCATATGGCCCAAAATAGAGCGCGCCGTCCTGTTTGACCCTTCGAGTTAGCGAGATGCCGGGCGAAGCATGCTCTGCGCCTATGCGTATGGACACGTAAGTCTTGTCGTCTCTTAGGTCTATATTGTAGCGTGGCTTATAGCGTTTGATGAGCGTATTTTCCAAAAGCAGCGCTTCGCGCTCGGTATCTGTAACTATGAATTCGATATCTAAAGTACGCTTGATGAGGAACTTCACCTGGGGCCGCTCGTCGCCGCCCTTGCCAAAGTAGCTGCGCACCCGATCGCGCAGGCTCTTTGCCTTGCCCACATAGAGCACATCATTGTCAGCGTTTTTAAATAGATACACGCCAGGCCGGCGTGGAAAGGACTTTATCTTGTCTGAAAGCAACATGCTCAGATAATACTTAAGAAGACCAAAAGGGGCAAGTGATCAGCTGTCAATCCTCATCTGACATCCATTTATTGCTCAAAACAACTCGTTCATATGCCGAATGGCATATCTGGCCATCGGGAGTGTATTTATCGCGGATACCGATGTGCTCATCGCTCAACATTGATGTAAGCTCCCTCAGAAAGCTTTTGCGATGTTCAATAATTCTACCTCGTGTTACCGGATTAAGCTCGTGAAAGTAATCTGAACATACAAACTCTTTCCAAAGCAGGACGTCTAAAGCAGAAGGATCATCTTCTTTTATTATCAATTTCGCATGACCAATCATCGCCTCAACTTGTGCACTATATTTTGCCAGCTCCTCTTGCATCTCCAATATTCTCTTATAAGTGCGCATACCAAACCGCAAGGGGACTCGATTTACTATAGCATTGATCGTTTTTCTGCCTAAGGACCGCATTGACTGCCTGGCTTTTGTCGCCAACGGACCAAGAATAAGCACAGAGCTGATAAGATATGGATCGCCGATATGATCGTATTGAAAACCCATTTCATGAGGCATGGCAACGCCCTGAATCTGCAGTGCTTGAGGCGCAGCGCTATGAGCAAAAACAGAAGGCATTGTAAAGGAAGCCGGCAATACAGTGGCTTGCGCTGTAAATCGCTGGGCAGGATAATAGAAGTACGCAGAACCTGGCGAGACGCACCCTGCGTTAGCCGCAACAAACGGAGTCCAACCTGCGGCAGATACCGCACTTAGATTAAAGTATGTTCCAGCGTTCATTGCATCCTCCTGGCTTCTCGTACCTGCCTTGGCATATCCTTCCACTGAACAGTTTCGAAGAATTCGGGATTTATGTTTATAAGCACCTGCAATTGAGCCGCATCCAACACCAACGGATCAGCATCTTTGGATTTGCCATTTAAGAGCCCTATTGCCATATGAGCAAAGTACATTTTGGCCATGTAGCCCTTTTCTTCAGGGGACTTGTCACCCATCCTATCCAACCGGTCGAGCAGTCTGTCGTAATTCTCAAGAAGTCTGGCCTCAACATTTGGGCTGCCACGCAGAGCTGGGTCAAAATCTAAACTGTTATATTTGTGTCTTAACCTAACAAACGACCACTCATGCTCAACTGAGACGCTGGCAATATCATCATCTGCTATTTCAAAAAACATTTCGCCATTGGCTATTCTGACTGATAGCTCTGAGAGATCCTTTTTGCTAAGCTTTTCAGTCCACTTTGCATACCACTCATCGCTTATCTGCAAATCAAAAAGTTCTGAAAATATTTTTAAACTATTTGGCAAACCCATACTAGCAAAAGTTGATAATTCATTCAATTTGAGCTGTGCTTCACGGCCGTCTTTGTGCTTAAACTTCAGTACCGCCAAGGGCAGTTTTAACACTTCTATCTCCGAGACTGCATCGGCCTTTTCACCTTTAACAAACTGCATGAGAACTCTAAACCTCTCTAAAGCAGAAAGATCCTTATATGGTTGCCAGCCCTTTCTTATTATAGATTCGTGTATGGTGGTAAGGTAAGCCATCGTCTGTATGGGTTTGGGTATAGAAATTTCTTTGACCGCATTTGGCTCACTGGGCATACCTAACGTGCAGCATGCAATCAGCTTTTCCTGCAACCAGCGCTCAAATAAAATAAGACCTGATAAGGCCCACAGCATTCTGCTAGACGAAAAGTCCATGCCAGTGTTTTTCACTTTATGACCGATAGCTGCAAAAGCGCCTACCGTTAGCAGGACAGTAAGAAGTGTAACACCACCGACCACAAGCGAGACATCCCCCATGTCAATATCCCTTGCTTCTTGTGCTGCTGAGACTTGTGCAAAAAGACGCGCTGAATTGCATAAGACCAAAGATTGTGAAGTATGCGCAGGCAAATCACTCCTACAATACGAAGAGATAGCCGGCGTTCCCATACAAGTTGCAGTAACGGATGTTAAACACGACATCATGTTCATTGCAGTTGTCGGAATTGAGATCTGTGTGCCTTGGATCATAACGATTTTGTCGGCGGCTTGAAGAAAAAGTTGCTAAAAAACTGCGGCCCCATATGGGGCCGCAGTTAACAAAATGCCTCTATACGATTGTCTTAGAACAACGCCGTGACCATGAGAGTTCCGTTGTGGATGTGGTTGCTACGCGTACCTAACACATCGTCAAAGTCGGTGGTCATGGTGTATGCGGCCTGTAGTTTAAGGTTGTTGTCAAAGATGTAGTAGTTCACGCCTCCGCCAAATTGCCACGAATCATTATCCGGACCCTGCCTTATGATCTGGCCAGCCTGGCCTGCGACCTCAAACTTTTTTGGAAGTATGTAGTAGCCGGCCGCAGCATAATAGCCGATGTCAGTGAGCTTAGGCCTTGCCCATACTGCCGTGCCAACGTTAGTGATGCGTGTTTTGCGATAATAACCTTCGGTGGTGAGTGAAAAGCCGCCCCAGCGAAACCCAACGCCTAACGTTGAGGTCCAGAGGTATTTGATGGCAGCGTTAGTATTAGGATCTGTCCTCTTACCCTGGTACATGCTGCCCAGGTTGATGGTGAGCTTTGGTGTAGAAGAACATTCAAAGTCCGTCATGCTGCCAGGAACAGGGTCGAGCACATTAAAGCCTGTGCGAAATCCAAACGACATCTTACGATCTGGGTTTAAGTTGTAATTGCTCTCTGCGCCGTTAACCACTGACAGCGAGTAATACCACTTCCAATATCCGCCCGCAAAGTTGATGCCTATGCCATCGGGAACGCCAAAGCTGGGACGCAGCGGTGTGAGGGTAGTGATGCCATCGTCTTGCGTGTTGGTGATGGGCGGCTCAGGCAGTAAAAACCATTTGGAGCTTGTCTCGCTCATGAGATCGAGCGGCAGACCTACCATGCCAACCGTAACTGCAAACTCCGGGATGATCTCTACTGATGCAAATGCACCGCCAATATTTACGTTTGCAAAGTTCTGCGTTCCTACGTTGGTAACGGCATGCTTGAGCGTAAAACCCATGGACACGATTTCATGGAAAAAAGATTTGACGTCTAGCTGCGCGCGTCTGATCGACCATGAGAGCTGTTGGGGCTGACCGGTCTGTTTCTCATAGAAGAATTTTGTCTGAAGACGACCTGTTAATTGGAGCTTAAACGTCTCTTCATCGTTTCTGATATAAAAACCATTGTCATACCCTACGTTCTGCGCAAATGCAGAGGCCGGCACAATCAGGACCATAAACAGGGCCGCAGCCAGAATCATTAATCTCTTCATATTGAAAGCTCCTTTCGGTGTCGTATGTGTTAAGACGTTGTTATAAAATCTACATTTCTTAAAAATATAGGGAGATAAATGCTTAAAATCAAGGGATTATTAAAGCCCCATCTCCTTTTTTCTTAGTTCACCAATCTGGTCGCGAAGATTGGCAGCTTCTTCAAATTCGAGCTTTTTTGCAAACATGAGCATCTGACGGCTGAGTTTCTCTATAAGTTTGGGGATTTTCTCTTTTGGTATGTACTCCTCCTCAGGACCTGGAACCTGCACATAATCTTGTTCATATATGGAATGTAGCACATTGCTTATTTTCTTCTGAATGGTTGCAGGCGTGATGCCATGCTTTTTGTTGTAGGCTCCCTGGAGCTTGCGGCGGCGCTTGGTTTCATCAATAGCCCTTTTCATGGAATCTGTCATGTTGTCTGCATAAAGTAGGGCTGTACCGTTTATATTGCGCGCAGCTCGGCCAAAGGTTTGGATGAGGGAGCGAGTTGATCTTAAGAAACCCTCACGGTCTGCATCGAGTATTGCCACAAGCGATACTTCGGGTAGATCCAAACCTTCGCGCAGCAGGTTTATTCCCACAAGCACATCAAACTCACCCAGGCGTAAGGAACGAAGTATCTCTATGCGCTCAAGCGATTCAATATCAGAGTGAAGGTATTTAACGCGCACGCCAGCTTCCCTAAGATAGTCGGCCAGCTCCTCGGCCATCCGTTTGGTGAGCGTTGTTACCAGCACACGCTCGCCAACTTTAACCCTCTTGTTTATCTCTGCTAGCAGGTCGTCGATCTGGCCCTTGGCCTTGCGCACCTCGGGCACAGGATCTATGAGACCGGTAGGCCGCACTATCTGCTCCACTATCTCGCCTTCTGCTTTTTTGAGTTCATAGTCGGCTGGAGTGGCAGATACGTACACTGTTTGGTTTACTAGTTTTTCAAACTCATCAAACCTAAGCGGCCTGTTATCCAAGGCAGAAGGCAAGCGAAAGCCATATTCAACAAGCGTAGACTTGCGCGCTTTGTCGCCGTTATACATGCCGCCTATCTGTGGAACAGTGACATGGCTCTCGTCTATGACCAGAAGAAAATCACTCGGGAAATACTCGATAAGAGTCGGAGGCGGCTGGCCAGCAGCTCTGCCTGTGAGATGGCGTGAGTAGTTTTCAATGCCTTTGCAAAAACCCATCTCCTCCATCATCTCCAAATCAAACATGGTGCGCTGCTCTATGCGCGCGCGCTCCAGAGGCTTATTCTGCTTTTTATAATGAACGATGCGCTCGCGCAGCTCATCGCGAATAGCACCCATAGCCTCCTTCATCCTCTCCTCAGTGGTCACATAATGACTGCCAGGAAAGATGGTCACCTCGCTGAGTTCTCCTATGGGTTTGCCCGTGAGAGAATCTATCTCTACTATCTTTGTAAGCTCGTCGCCAAAGAACTCCAGGCGAACTGCTTTTGCATCCTCGTAAGCTGGTATGATTTCCACCACATCGCCGCGCACGCGAAAGGTTCCGCGGTGAAAGTCATAGTCGTTGCGCTCGTACCGTATGTCGATGAGCTTTCTGAGAAGCCTCTGTCTGTTTAGGGTCTCGCCCTTTTGCGTGCGCAAAAGCATGCTCTGATATGCCTCTGGGCTGCCAAGGCCATATATACAAGATACGCTTGCAACTATGATGACATCCCGTCTGGTAAGAAGGGAGCGGGTAGCAGAATGGCGCAGCTTATCTATCTGTTCGTTTATATTTGAGTCTTTTTCGATAAACAGATCCTGGGCAGGAAGATAGGCTTCTGGCTGATAATAGTCGTAGTAACTTACAAAATATTCCACCGCGTTTTCTGGAAATAGCTCTTTGAATTCGCTATAGAGCTGCGCAGCAAGCGTCTTGTTGGGCGCCATCACAAGGGTGGGCTTGTTAGTATTGGCGATGAGATGGGCTATTGAAAATGTTTTTCCTGAACCCGTAACTCCCAAGAGCACCTGGTGTTTCTTGCCGGAAAGCACGCCCTCAGTGAGCGCATCTATAGCCTGTGGCTGATCGCCCTTTGGGGTGAATTCTGATACTAGTTTAAATGAAGACATTGAAATTCATCAATGTCATTGCGAACGAATGTGAAGCAATCTCAGTCATAATGGAGATTGCTTCGTTGCATACGCTCCTCGCAATGACACATCTGTGTTTGCGTCTACCGCAGTTTCCACTCTGTGGTGTTGTCAGGCCTGTCCTTGATCTCCACGCCCATCTTGGCAAGCTCGTCGCGTATGACATCTGCCCTCTTAAAATCCTTATTGCTGCGAGCATTTTTTCGTTCTTGGATAAGCCTTTCAACGAGATCAGTATCCACACCCTTGGCTTCCTTTACCCTCTTGTGCGCGCGCTTATCATATTCTTTTGGATCAGAGCTAAAGATTCCCAGCACATCACCAGCTATCTGCTGCATGTGCGAAAACTTAAGAAGCACCCAACCGGCAAACGGCGTGCATGCTTCTTTGATGGTATCAAGATACTTGTTGGTGAGCTTTACGACTTCGAACACCAACCCAACGGCGCGGGCGGTGTTGAAGTCGTCGTCCATGGCTTCATCAAATTTTTCATCGAATTTATCCAAAGCCTCTTTGAGCTCTTTCGCTTCAGGCGCGTCGCCGGCATCTTCTGAAGCGGATTTGCCTGGATGTATTTTTCCTAACCTCTCTGCGGTCTCGTAAAAGCGATCCAGAGAAGCAGAGGCCTCTTCCATAGCCTTCTCGGTAAAGTCGATGGGAGAACGATAGTGGTTAGATAAAAGGAAGAGCCTGATGCCCTCTGCGTCGTGCCCGGTTAGCACCTCGCGAATAGATTTTATGTTGCCCAAAGACTTACTCATCTTCTCTGCGTTGATATTTATAAAACCGTTGTGCAGCCAGTAGCGCACAAACTCCTTGCCGGTCGCACCCTCTGCCTGGGCAATCTCGTTTTCGTGATGTGGAAATATAAGATCTCGACCTCCACCGTGTATGTCAAAAGGCTGACCCAGATATTTTGTGCTCATGGCAGAGCATTCAATATGCCAGCCAGGCCGGCCCGGCCCCCAGGGTGAATCCCATGTAGGCTCCCCAGGCTTTGAGGCCTTCCAAAGGGCGAAATCCAATGGATCGTCTTTGGATTCATTTACCTCCACCCTGGCGCCGCTTTCCAGCTCTTCGATGTTCTTGCCCGAGAGCTTTCCGTAATTCTGAAATTTACGTACCGAGAAAAACACGTTGCCATCCCTCTCGTATGCAAAGCCCCTTTCTATGAGTTGCTCTATGGTCTGTATCATCTCGCCTATGTGCTCGGTGGCTTTGGGCTTGATGGTAGGATCGGAAACTCCCAGCGCTCTCATGTCCTGCTCATATTCCTGTATATAGCGCTCGGATATCTCGTTGCAGGATACGCCTTCTTTATTTGCGCGATTTATGATCTTGTCATCCACATCCGTGTAATTGCGTACGTGGATTACTTCAAAACCGCGATGTTTGAGATATCTGTACATCATGTCGAAGACCACAGCTGCCCTGGCGTGGCCTATGTGGCAGGTGTCATAGGCGGTTATTCCACACGTATACATGCCCACCTTTGGCGGATTTAGTGAAACGAACTCCTCTTTTTTGCTTGTAAGACTATTATAGACTACGAGCGGCATGTTTTCTCCGTAACCAAGACCGAGGCCTGCACTGCAATAGCCTTTCCTTCTCCTACTGCATCCATGCCTTCGGCAGTGCGTGCCTTTACGCTTACATTATCGATGGGGATATCTAGAACCCCTGCGATCTTTTCCCTCATCGCATCTATATAAGGCGTAAGCTTTGGCTTTTGCGCAATCACGTTTGCATCCACGTTATAGGGCTTATAGCCCTTCTCAAGTATGAGCTTGTTCACTTGCCCCAGCAGCTCTTTGCTATCCGCATCCTTGAACGCTGGATCTGTATCTGGAAAATGCTTTCCTATATCGCCCAGGGCACAGGCGCCAAGCAGCGCATCGGCAATTGCATGAAGGAGCGCATCGCCATCAGAGTGCGCCTTGAATCCCTTTTCAAATGGAATCTCAATTCCGCCCAGAATAAGTGGCCGACCCGGTACAAGGGCGTGGATGTCATAGCCTGTTCCAATTCTATAGTTCATTATGATCCTTCGACTGGCTCAGGATCAACGCTAAGCGTTGACTCCCACTCATCAAATATGGACTGCGCAACTATTAGATCTGAAGGCGTGGTGATCTTTATGTTTCTGTCGTCGCTCTCTAGGATTTTCACCGTGACGCCTAAGCGCTCTACTATGCTTGCTTCGTCAGTGCCTATGAAGCCATCTTCTGTGGCCTTTTCCATGGCCTTGGTCAGCAGATCAAGGCGAAATGCCTGAGGCGTCTTGGCATTCCATAGATCTTGTCGATCTACTGTTTCGGCAATGATATTTTCTTTAACAACTCGCTTTATGGTCTCCTTGATGGGAGTGGCCGCTATGCATGCGCCTTGGCACAAGGCCTCTTGGGCCGATCTTTGGATAAGCGATGCCCGCACAAATGGACGCACCCCATCGTGCACCACAACCACATCACAGTCTGAAGGTATGTGAACAAGGCCGTTTGCCACTGATTCCTGCCGGACCTTGCCTCCGGCAACGACAATCCAGGACTTGGGAAATCCAAAGCTTTTTAGGATTTCGTGCTTAAAGGCCTCTTCCCTGCCTGGCTCCACAACCACCACAACGGATTCGATGCATGGTGCCTCTTTAAAACGCTCCAGGGTGTGGCAGATGATGGGGCGACCGTCTATTTCAAGATATTGCTTGGGACGATCTGCTCCCATGCGCGTGCCTACCCCTGCCGCTGCTATTATAGCCCATGCCTTCATGATTGAGGTGCCACATAATCCACTAAGGTCGCATCTAGCAAGGGAAATATTGATAAATAGCAAGCAACGCCAGCAAGGCCAGCAACGCAAGCAACGAAAGAAATGATCATTAGAGCATAAAAATGCCCCCCAAAAATTGTTGGGGGGCAATGAAGAAGAAAAGGAACTGATTGGTTGGGATATTCCCAACCAATCAGTTCGCAAAGATTTCGTCTATCTCATCTGCTACTTCGTCTTCAGTATAATCCTGGGCAATGGCAAGCTCCTTTACGATGAGGTAGCGGGCGGTATCCAGCATTTTGCGCTCGCCAAAGCTAAGCTCTTTCTCATAACGAAGAAGCATGAGGTCGCGCAGCACCTCTGCGATCTCGTAAATAGAGCCGGTTTTGATCTTGTCCATATACTCGCGATACCGGCGGTTCCAGGTTTGCTCGTTTATGGAGATATCGCGCTCGCGCATGATGTCATAGACGATGTCTACTTCGCTCTCGTTTATAACTTCACGAAGGCCCACGCTGCGTACGTTCCCGGTGGGGACCATGATGGTCATACCGGTATCGAGTATCTTGAGGATATAAAACTTATGCTTATTGCCTGCTATCTCTCGCTCTTCAATGGACTGTACCTCGCCAACTCCATGCGCAGGATAAACAGCCACATCGCCGATCTTGAATTCTTTGTTCAACGCTGAACGTCTTTCTGTCATGACCCCTCCCTTTGAACCCCTCGCAAAAGCCAATTCGGCAATTGGCAAATTATCGAATTATCTCAATATGTTACGTTGATTCCCCCATCAACCGATGGGCTATTTATAACATAGCCCACGAAATATCGTCAACGTGCAAGTTCATGTTTTTTAAAATCTTTTTGCTATTTATGCCCTTGAAGACCCTCCTCTTACGCTGCGCTTACAGTTGTCCACAGATGATCATGAAATATAGGCTGATTTAACTTTATAGCCATCCTGCTTGACACCTTTTGTCCGATCCATTATGTTGCGCTCCGCTTCTTGGAACTGCTTAATTTTTAACAACTTAATGGGGCAGGTAGCTCAGTCGGTAGAGCAGAAGACTGAAAATCTTCGTGTCGGCGGTTCAATTCCGTCCCTGCCCACCAGGCGAAAACTTTCTGGTTTTCGCCTTTTTTTTAAAATTCACCGCAAAAACGAGCCAAAATAGCTCAAAAACTGCAAATATCTGCCCATTTTCTGTTGAAATTATTCAATTTTTGGATTGCGAAAAGGCAGGACCCTAACCCTCCTTTCTCAATCCTTTATCAAATTTAAGATACAAAAAGGGGAAGCGATTTTCTCGCTCCCCCGCAGACGCCCTTTAAATATATATTTCCCATCCACTAAGGTTATCGTCATAATACCAAAAATGTTGCGAGAATAATAATAAAAAAAATGCCTCCCATTTTTATGGGAGGCATTTAGTTCTTTTGAGGCAATCGATATTTTTTTCTTTTTCTAAATCCATACGTTAGCGTCTTATAAGCGTCCGACACTTTTTTTCGTCTTTAAATCAATATGTTAGTGACATACAAGGGTCCGACGCTTTTTTGCTGTCTAATTATTCGATAATATTAAGCTTTTCTGCCATCTTGAGTATCGCCACCGCAGCATTGTTCTCTATGAAGTCATTGTACGGAGTTTTGTCAATGAGCTCCCAGAACTTCTCATCATCAAGACCATCCAGATCAAAATCCACTGAGCGATAGGCAATGTTGCCATTGGCTTCGCGGACGATTTGGTTGGTAAGTAGGTTGCCATCGCGATCCAGAAGGTGCCTGAACTTTGGGTGGCTTACAATTGGAGATCCACGCTCGATTAAGATCTCGAATAACCTTATCACTTCTTCTTTTGTCCATTTCTTTGCCATTATAACCCCCTACCCTTATGCATTGGTGTTATTGATAACAAGCGCTAGAAGAGATCCTGCCACTTCTGGCGGACTATTCTTTATGGCATCTGCCATAGCCAAAACCCTCGCGCTGTCTCCTTTTATCTTAGGGTTCATCTGAGCACTATCAGCAAAGCGCGAAGCATTGATACTTTGATTGCTCTTTGTGATGCGAGCATACTCTGCATTACCAAATGAAAACCCAGCCTGCTCTGCTTGTTCGAGCGTTTTAGGAGAAATTTGTCCTAATTTGACGATGTCGCGAAAGATCTCATTAGCAACTTTTTCTGATGTTACGTTCCCTGCAATCATGACTCCTCCTTTCGAACCTCTCTCGCACCCTTTATATGCAAGCACCTTGCCATCAACTCTCAAGCTTAACTATATGTAATTATTTATGTTTTAGGCGAGGTGCTTTCGACAAATCAGCTCTAACACCCCCAATTAGCCTAATTTTGGGGCCTCTTCTCCCCACCCATTAACGCGCCCGAGCCCGCTTACACGCCCTTTCTCGCGTTGCTTGCGTTGCTAGCTTTGCTGGCTTTACTTGCATTGTTTAAAAAAAACCGCATATTGCTCCTTTATGGGTTACGTCAGAAAAGATCACTTCTACAAACGGGCAAAGCAGGAGAGAAAGGCCTCTAGGGCCGTTTACAAGCTCTCTGAGATACAGGCGCGCTACAAGTTGATAGAAAAGGGCGCAACGGTCATAGATTTGGGCTGTGCCCCTGGCAGCTGGATGCACGAGCTAAGCGATATAGTAGGACCCAAGGGAAAAGTAATAGGCATCGATGTTCTGTCCCTTAAGATCGAACTTCCCAAAAACTGCCAATTCATAAATGGCGATATTTCTGATGAGGCCACCATAGGAAAACTCAATGACCTTATCGGCAGAAACGTCGATGCAGTGCTGTCTGACATGTCGCCTAATCTTTCTGGTGTAGCCTTTGCTGACACATATAAGTCTTACGAACTTTCCATGACAGCTCTTACCTTGGCACGTTCCATCTTAAAAAAGGGCGGCGGCTTTATAGTGAAGATGTTTCCTGGTGAAGAATTTAAGAGTTTCATGGCCGAGCTCAAAAAAAGCTTTAAAGAAGTAAACCCCATCACGCCCCAAGCTACCCGCAAAACCTCTTCAGAACGCTATTTGGTGGCTAGAGGTTATAAAGGATCGTAAACCCGGTATTCACTGGGATCCTTCGCTATCGCTCAGGATGACAATAAAAAAACCCGTGATGCCGTTACAGCACCACGGGTCTTATTTTGGGGGAAAGGAGATGGGGGATAGAGGCGACGGAGGCTGTCTCCTTCCCCCTGCCTCCGTCAAATCTTTAGAAAACATTGACAGGGCAAGCGCCTCTGCTTAGCTTCATTCCTCTTATCGCCGTTTCGAAAAATAAGTTGCGAACTTTTTTATGAAAAAAACACTTGCCCGCATCAAACAGATAGCACCCTGGATTGTGGCCTTAGCGATCTTCGTATACTTGTTTCACGTCTACCCCCCTTCCAAGGTATGGGAAGCTCTTAAATATGTGAATATACCGGTGTTTACGGCCTTCTCGATTTTCTATTTTGGCTTCATTTTCTTGGTGGACAGTTGGTCCATGAAGAAGGTGATCACCAAGTTTTCCCATGCCGTGCGCCTGCGGGATATATTTGCAGCGCGAGGAGCCACCTATCTTGTGATGGTTTTAAACTATCCTGCAAGCCAGGCTGCTTTTGCCTATTATCTCAAACGCCGCTACAACATAGCCATATTCGAAGCGCTGGGCATATTCCTGTTCATCGTGGTAATCGATCTTGTCTGGATTATCACGCTGGCTTTGGCTGGCTCGCTGTTTCAGGATTATTCTGTAGGTGGAATGGACTTGGGCCATATGGTTCAGACTGTAGCACTTGTGGCTTATTCCATAATGTTTGTGTGGCTTATGTTTTGGAGAAGGTGGCTGGATAAGCTTGTGGGCAAACACATTCGAGTACCCATGCTCGAAAGGTTTCGCAAAAGGCGAGTGTTTCACATATTCGATCAGGCAAAGGTGCTCGACTATATCAAGGTAGCTCTGATGCGCACGCCCATACACCTTACCATCATAATCTCGATGTATGTAGTGCTGCTCACATTTCACACGCACATACCGTTTACCAAAATACTCGGAAACGTGCCGCTGGTGTTTTTGGTAGGAACACTGCCCATCACACCTGGCGGCCTTGGAACCACAAACGCGCTCATGGTCGAACTTCTGTATCCATACCTCACCGGCTCGATATTCGGCAATGGCAAGGTGACGCCCCAAGAGCTTCTGTTCACAGCAACTCTGTTATGGATGTTTGCCAACTATTTCTTAAAGGTCATAGTGGGCGGCTCCATCTTCGTAAAGATTTCCAAGGATCTGTTCAAACCCACAAAAGATGTTCCAGAAGAGAATGCCGAGCACGAAGCAGCGCATGTGGGTGGAAATATATAAATGGGTAAAAAATACCCCAATTTCTGCCTCCATCTATGCAATATAAATGAGGGGTCGGGGTGTTTCGACCCCTCATCCTGAGCGAAGGCACGTCATTTCTTTCAGAAATGACGTGCCGAAGTCGAAGGATCTCTGAGATCCTTCGGGCGCAAGCGCCCTCAGGATGACCCCTCGGGGAAAAAACTCCCCGAGGGGTCAAATCCCTGACTGCCTGTATATGCTCAAAAACACCTACTTTGGCACCGACATTGCATAATTTAAACAATGGTGATTTTTATGAAAAATGAGCAAATCATACACGGCAAAAAGCTCCCCGAGGTCTTAAGAGAGCAGCTTAAATATGCCCTGTCTCTTGAAAGCATTAAAGCCAGTGAAGAGACCGAGTTCTATCTCGTAAATCTCCTCAACGAATACCACATGGCAGGAAACGTGCTGGGGTTAGACAATGAGCACAAACCCTTGGGGATTATGTTTATGGAAGCCATGTCCAAGGCCCCGAGCATCAAAGCAGTTGAACTAAAAAGAATAGGAGATGGAACTCTCATAACTTTAGGCTTTTTTGCTGATAGCGTACGCCGCAGCATCGTGGATAGGTCTTACTATTTAAGCATAGGTGCTTCAGCATATGATGAGCTAGCTGATGTGGTTGTCTGTGATTCGGAGTTTGCCGAAATATATGCAGAGCTCGCCTCAAATTTTTTAAGTCTAATAGAGGCGCTCGCACGAATTGCGCCGTGGAACCGCGCTTCATCAAATACAGAGCTCATGCAGATCTATAGCCGCTGGCTTGAAAGCGGGGATGAGAAGCTAGAACACCTTCTGAGAAAAGAAGGTATCCTGCCAAAAAAAGAATAAGTAATCAGTAACCAGTCATCAGTTACCAGTAATGGATATCATTGCGAGGACCCTGAGCGTAGTCGAAGGGGACGAAGCAATCTCCTGTAGCGACTGGGATTGCCACGCCCGCTAACGCGGGCTCGCAATGACATTCCTTTCTCGCCTGTCTCGCGTTGCTTGCGTTTCTCGCCCTTTTAATCTAAAAGCCTCATGCTATGCGCATACGCTTTACAGCTCTTCTCATCGCGGCTATCGCTATGTCGTCCTGCTCGAGCTCAGATGGGTTTCAGCCAGATGTGCCAACGGATTCGCCGCCAGTGGTCTCGCGCGTTGATCCAAACGCAGGAAGCCAAGGAGATGCCATAACCATATTCGGCTTTGGCTTCACCACTTCGTATCCTGAAAACATCGTCATAATCGGCGGAGCAGCCACAAGCGCCACTTCATATAGGCTACTCTCTCCCATCACAGAAGACGAGATAGAAGCCATCACTGCCACTGTGCCAACTGATGCAGTGCAAGGAGAAGGGCCCATATATGTGCAAGTTCACGGAAACTCGAGCAACTCAGACGTAAGCTTTACCGTAACGCCATAGGAAAAATGGCCGATCAAAAGGGAGGCCGTTTTTCTTCCTCTATTTTCTATTTTCAACTATCTATTTTCTGTCTTTACGGTTGGCCATTTTTCTGGAAAATAGAAAATGGAGAATAGAAAATTGTTATTATGTTAAAAGACGCAATACAGAGCATAATGAATGAAGCTATGGATAATGCCTCTCCCGTTAAGCATATAACAAAACTTCACGGCGATGCATCTTACCGCACATATTACAGGGTCACGCTTGAGGACAAAAGTACGCTCATCGTGATGCAGATGCCAAAGGGTAAGGCCAGCGTGTCAGAGGAGATAACGAATTTCAACGGCACTCACGAGGAGCTGCCTTTTATAAACGTTGCAAACTATCTTTCCAAAGCCGGACTCCCAGTACCCAAGATCCTTCATTACAGCAAAGAGCACCACCTCCTGATACTAGAAGATCTGGGCGATCATCTCATGGCAAAAGAAGTGAAAGATGCGGACGACGAAAAACGCCTGCATTGGTACAAGAAGGCCATCGATCTATTGGTGCAACTTCAGCGAAATACAAAAGACGGGAACGCCGATTCATGCATAGCATTTGCCAGGTCTTTTGACTCGCGCCTTTTGAACTGGGAATTCGATCACTTTCTAGAATACGGCATCGAAGCCCGCAATTGCATATCTATGGATAAAGAGGATAAGTCGATTTTTGAGGAAGCAACACAAGAGATCAGCTCAAAAATCGAGGCCATGCCATATGGATTTACGCACAGGGATTTTCAGAGCAGAAATCTCTTAATAAATGACGGCGAGTTTACCATGATAGACTTTCAAGATGCGCTTTTGGGACCTCGTGTTTATGACCTGGTGTCGCTCACGCGCGATTCATATGTTAGGCTTTCAGACGATATGGTTGATGAGTTGATAGAATACTACGCAACTAAGGTAGGCAGAACTGACAGGGATATCCGAGGGGAGTTTGACCTCGTAACAGTTCAGCGCAAGCTCAAGGATGCAGGTCGATTCGTGTACATAGACCGCATCAAGGGCAATCCTAATTTCCTCCCATATATACCCACATCACTTACTTACGTGCAAAGCGCACTCGCCAGGCTTCCTGAATATGAAAATCTATATAAAGTGCTTTGCAAATATGTTCCGGAGTGGAAATGACCAATATGCATGTGGATAGGGCCATGCTTTTGGCAGCAGGTCTGGGAACAAGGCTAAGGCCCCTTACCCTAGATACGCCAAAGCCGCTCCTTCCTTTTGATGGAACAATCCTCATTGATCATCAGCTGCGATACCTTGCACGAAGTGGCATTAAGAGCGTAGCCATAAATCTTCATCATCTGGGAGAGAAGATAAGAGAACACGTAGGTAATGGAGCGCGCTTTGGCCTTGAGATATTTTACTCTGAAGAGCCCCAGATTCTAGGCACTGGCGGAGGCATCAAGAAAGCTGCGCGTTTTTTTGGCAGAAACCCTTTTGTGGTGTTAAATGCCGATGCCCTGATAGCAGCTGATATACGTGCGCTAGCCAAAGCCCACTTTAGCAGAGGCGTTCAGGTCACCATGGCTGTAAAGAGGCTTGATGATGGTGATGATTTTACGCCCATAGATGTTAGCGACGATGGATTCATAAAGGGATTTGGCAGTGGTTCATATTTCTACACCGGTCTTCAAATTCTGAGCCCCGACATATTTGATGCGCTCCCTGCTTCGGGCATTCCTGCCTGCCTTATAAAGGATGGCTATATGAGACTTCTTGAGCTAGGAGGCAAAATTGGATCATTTGAGTACGAAGGATATTTTAATGATCTAGGAACACCAAAGAGATATGAAGCTGCAAAGGAAGCTATCAAAGCGGGCGAATTTAAGATGTATACTTAATTTGTCATTGCGATGGCGAAGCCCGAAGCAATCCCCCTGAGTCATGTACCCCCGGCAGAGCCGGGGGCTTGAAAAACCGTGAACCGCTCAAAGCGGTTAAAACCTACCGAAACATATTCAGCTGATCGAGCCGTTGGTCTTCCTTTTCCTGATTCCTTATGTATTCGCGTACTGCGTT
>JBDRBN010000058.1:0-42305 GCA_043822785.1 Pseudomonadota bacterium | reverse complement strand
TCATGTCTAGGTGTCATTGCGAGGAGCGTTTAGCGACGAAGCAATCTCCCGCAAACACAGGTTATAAGGGGATTGCTTCGCTTTGCTCGCAATGACATCCATGAAAAACAAGCAGTTCTAACGCGACAGCAGTGGGATATTGGATATTTGAAATTGGATTGTGTTGACACTCCCCTCCTCTCCTCATAGAAGCACCCAAATGCCCGTGGGGCTAAAACACATAGTTGAGGCCACAGAGAGGATTGAAAGATCGCTGGCGATAAATGGCCTACATGGCGGGGCAAAGGGCCTTGCAGTGTCCACCCTTGCCCAAAACGCTTCTTCAAAAACATTTCTAGTCGTCACCTCAACAGATGAAAAAGCACAAGAGCTCATCGACAATATCCGCTGCTTTATCCATCCTGATCATCTTCCTAAGCTTAGGTTGTTTCCTGCAAGTTCTGTTCTTCCCTTTTCCAGGCTCTCACCTGAGCCAGAGCTGTGGGCAGACCGTATCGGCATCCTTAACGATTTAGCACAAGGTGTGCCTCTCATCATCGTAGCAGAAGCAAAGGCTTTGATGCGGCGTGTGCCTCCAAAATCATTTATAAAAAACAGCACGCGCACCGTACTCATGCGAGAACCTGTGGACCCAAAGGATCTGTGCTCCTATCTCGCTGACATGGGTTATGAGGATGTAGGAATGGTGGAGGATGAGGGATCCTTTGCGCGTCGAGGAGGGATCATAGATCTGTGGTCTCCAACAAAAGATGCGCCTGTTCGAATCGAGTTTGAGGATGACCGCATCCTCTCCATGCGCTTCTTTGACCCTGCATCCCAAAGGTCCAAACAGGACATAACTGAGATACAGCTCATACCTGTGCGCGATTTCCCCTTTGATAAGGCCGCTCGAGCAAAGGCTGCTCACAGGATCCGAGAGCGCTCTGAAGAGAGCGATCTGTCCACACATGAAAGGCGCGCCATCATAGAGGCAATACATGAGGGCATAGCTACATCCGGCATTGAAACGCTCATGCCATTATTTCACGAAAAGACATCTTCGTTCATGGATTATTTGTCAGAGAACTCTATCATTATATTGGATGAGACTCACGATATAGAAGCAACTGCAAACGCACATCACGACGAAGTGCAAGATATAGCTAGCAGCACACAGAGCCCCGAGAGGATCGTCAAGCCTCACGAAATTGTGATGCCGCCTGATTTATTGTGGACCGAACTCGCAAAGTTTCGCTCCCTGCACATCAATGCCCTACACATTGACGAGCATGTCCATGCAACAGAGCCGCTCACAGTAAAAACTTTTAGCAACAAAGACCTAAGGCCTCTTATCGAATCGCATGGCAAAGATGAGGACATGCTGGCGCCGCTCGTCCGCCGCATTCATGAGTGGCAGGGCATGGGCATGCGCATCGTATTCACATGCCATACCGAGATGCAGGCAGAGCGCTTAAAAGATCTCTTTCGCTTGCATAAGATTGAGCTCATCCCATTTGATGAGCCCTTTAGTGCAATCGCTGATATGAGGTGGGAAGCTGTGCGCTTGCGCATAAACAGATTGTCCTCCGGATTCAGATGGGAAGATGAAAAGCTCATTTTGATAAGCGACGCCGAGGTGTTTGGCAGCAAATCTGCCCGCAAAATACCAAAGACCGCTACTCCCATGGAGCCCTTTACATCGTTTGCTGAACTGGCAGAGGGCGATCATCTCGTGCACGAGATGCATGGCATCGGCCGATATGCAGGCCTTGTACACTTGGATATCCAAGGCGAGCCAGGCGACTACATGCTCTTGGAATACTTAGGCGGCGATAAACTCTATTTGCCTGTATATCGGCTCAACTTGGTAGGTCGCTACATAGGCGCTGGCGATGCCCCACCGATGCTTCACAGGCTAGGCGGCACGCGTTGGGAAAACGCGCGCAAGAAAGTATCTCAAGCTATTAGGCTTATGGCCCAAGAGCTTTTGGATATTTACGCTGCGCGCGAGGTATATCCAGGAACGCCCCTTCCCAAGGGAGGCGCGGAATTCGAGGAGTTTGCAGCGAGTTTTCTCTATGACGAGACGCCAGATCAAGCCAAGGCCATCGAAGACATCATGTTCGACATGGGCACAAAGCGGCCCATGGACAGGCTTGTCTGCGGCGACGTGGGCTATGGCAAGACCGAGGTAGCGATGAGGGCAGCATTTCGGGCTGCCATGAACGGCATGCAAGTAGCAGTGCTGGTGCCGACTACAGTTTTGGCATTTCAACATTACGAGACCTTTTTAAAGCGCTTTGCTGATTATCCCATAAACATAGAGATGCTCTCCAGATTTCGCACTTCTCGCGAGCAGAAAAAAGTGGTGGAGGAATTGACAAAAGGTAGAGTCGATATCGTAATCGGCACGCACCGCCTCTTGCAAAAGGATGTCTCGTTCAGAAACTTGGGCCTTCTCATCATCGATGAGGAGCATCGCTTTGGCGTATGCCACAAGGAGAGGATCAAGAAATTGCGCAAGACAGTGGATGTGATGGCCATGACCGCAACGCCCATCCCGCGCACGCTCAACCTATCTCTCACAGGCATACGCGACATAAGCATCATCAACACGCCACCAGCAGACAGGCAATCGATCACCACCTATGTCGCACCTTTAGATGAAGGAATAATACGCCAAGCTATCATTCGCGAGATGGCCAGAGGAGGACAAATATTCTTTGTCCACAACCGCATAGAGACCATGGGCTCCATGTATGCAAAGCTTAAGAAAATAGTTCCAGAAGCACGCATCGTGGTTGGCCATGGCCAGCTTAAGGAAACCGCGCTCGAAAAAGTGATGATGGACTTTGTGGAAAAGCGCGCAGATGTTCTCCTTTGCACAGCAATCATAGAGTCTGGTCTGGATATACCTTCGGCAAATACCATCATCATCCACCGCGCAGATACGTTTGGCCTTGCACAGCTATATCAGCTGCGCGGGCGTGTGGGCCGCTCTAGCGTAAAGGCCTATGCATACCTGCTCACACCGCCAGATGGCATGATGACTCCTATCGCAAAGAAGAGGCTTACGGTTCTGAAACGCTTTACCGAGTTAGGTTCTGGCTTTCAGATAGCCATGCACGATCTTGAGTTCCGCGGCTCAGGAAACATACTGGGCAGCGCGCAGTCCGGACATATAGCTGTGGTGGGATACGAATTATATGCCAAACTCTTGGACCGAGCTGTGAGAAAACTCACCGGAAAAAAGGTTGAGGAGGAGATCGATCCAGAGCTGCATCTCAAGATATCGGCTTTTCTACCTGAAACCTATGTATCCGACCCTGGCTCACGGGTGGATCTCTATAAGAGGCTTGCTAACAGAACATCTAGCGAGGAAGTCTTAGCTATGGGAGAGGAGCTTACAGATCGCTTTGGGCCGCTCCCTGCTGAAGCGCTAAATCTCCTCGGCATGATGGAAATAAAGATCCTAGCTCGCAAGCTTAGGATGCGCCAGGTGCTCTTTGACGGAGCGCATCTGTCCTGCCAGCTCGATGCCACTACCCCGCTTTCGACCGATAAGATACTGTCACTGGTGCATGAGGATTCATCATTATATAGAATCGTCCCGCCAGATAGGCTGCTCATCCGCACAGGCAAAACAGCTGACGATTCGGCTGTAATTGCAGCAGTCAGAAACTCCTTGAATGCCCTTCAGATCTATGTTAGCGAAGATGGATCTAACTATGCGTAAACGACTCACAATTTGTCTGATCGCCCTTCTAGCTATATGCTCGTGCAAGGGCAAAGCCGAAACTGTATTGGCAACTGTCCAAGGCCAAAGCATCACGGCTACAGATCTGACCTGGAAGATGCGCATGGAGCAGGGTCTCTATGATCCTGTCCTTTTGCGCGACAAGGAGAATTTTGAAGTTTTTCGCCGAAATGCTCTGGAAAGCCTGATTCAGGAGAGCGTGCTTCTTAACAAGGCTCAGGAGCTGGGCATTACGGTTTCTGAAAATCCCGCGTCCTCAAAATATGGCAACACTACAACTGAACAGGGAATCGATTCGGAAAGATGGAACCAAACGCAGTATAGACGAGCTATCATAGGAAAGCTCATAGAGAAGGAAGTCTTGGCAAAGGTACCGATTTCTGAGGAACAGATCGCAAAATACTACAGAGAGCATATAGGAGATTTTCGCCACAACACGCGTTTTCACGCTCGGCAAATTTTGGTGGATAAGATGAAGACTGCAGACAGTATTCGCGTAAAGCTCATGCAGGGAGCAGAATTCGCAGCGCTAGCCCGCCAATTCTCGATAAGCCCCGATGCCGAACGTGGGGGAGACCTGGGTTACTTTGACGCCGACTCATACCCCGAGGTCTTCTCCCAGATCTGTCAGCAACTGAAGCCCGGCGAGATAAGCGAGGTTATCGCCACGCCTTACGGTTACCAGATCTTTCAGCTCATAGCAAAAGTACCGCCACGCCAACGATCGGTTGAAGAAGTTAAAGAAACGATAAAAAGGAGACTGCAAGAAGATAAAGTTGACGAGGTTTATATGCCATGGCTCAATACGATTATGAAACAAGCGCGCGTCTTAATACATGAGGATGCGCTCAAGGAGGTTACGTTTGATGAAAAAGGTTAAGGCTGAGGTTGTTGTATTGGTGCTGGCATTTCTTCTGGCCACAACATCTTCTGTCTTTGGAAAAACCATAGACAGCATCGCGGCCGTGGTGAACGACGAAGCAATAACCGAGACGATGCTCGCACGAAAGCTTGCGGCAAAAAGGATATCAGACAAAAATGTAAGCGACGGCAAGACATACAGGCGCACCGCCATCGAGCAAATGATCGACAATGCGCTCATGAACCAGCTCATGAAGTCAGCGGACATTGAAGTCACAGAAGATGATCTGGTTCGAGCTATAGCCAATGTGCTTCAGCAGAATCGCATGACCATAGATCAGCTTAAAGCAGAGGTAACAGCTAAGGGTATGACATACGAAGACTACAAAAAAGAAATAGAAGGCGAAATAAGGAAAATCAAGTTTATAAATCAGGTAATAGGACCCCAGGTTAAGATCACTGAACAGGATATCCGCGACTTTTACCAGCGCAATCAAGAAAAATTCAGGGGAAGTGCAAAAGCACACATCGCGCAAATATTTTTGCCTTTTGACGGAATAGAAACCCAGGAACAAGCAGATGCACTCAAGGCGACTGCCCTTTCGATCGTCTCCAATGCAAGAAAAGGAAAGAGCTTTAAAGAACTCGCAAAAAAATACTCCAAAGGACCAAATCCAGAGAACGGAGGCGACCTCGGGATGATATCACTTAAGGATGTGCCCCAACCTGTAGCAGACACTGTGAGGAGCCTTAGAGTTGGTGAAGTTTCTAACCCAATCTTAGTGGAAAACGGGCTCGTGATCGTAAAGCTAATCTCACAACCAGAACTGTCAAATGAAGATTTCGCTGCTGCACGTGATAGAATCTATTCAGCCATATACGATGAGCGTGTAGAAGAAACTTTGACAGCATATTTGCAAAAGGAACGCCAGAAAGCGTTTATTGAAATACGGTAATCAGTGACCAGTGACTAGTGATCAGCAACTGCATTTCGCTGCACAACCTAGTTATCAGTTACTGGTTACTGGTCACTGATCACTGGTTACTAACTATGAAAAATATAATAGGCATTACAATGGGCGACCCCAGGGGGATAGGCCCAGAAATCGTAGCCAAAGCGTGGAAAACACTAAGTGAAGAAGAACGCGATCAGGTTTTAATATATGGCGACCATTCTGTGCTCGATCAAGCAGCCATGCTAGCGAGTACTGAGTTCGATCCCAAACATCTGGTCACAACTTCAAGCGCATCTGGTTCTGCAACAAATCTTTCTGATGCAGAAGCTGCCCGCACTGCGCTATCAGCTATAGATGCGGCAGTCGAAGACATAAAGTCCGGCAAGATATCCGCTATCGTAACAGCTCCAGTAAACAAGCACAGGATTCAGTCAATACTGCCCCATTTTTTAGGGCATACCGAATACCTTGCCAAAGCCACAGGCCTGCGCGAACCCACCATGATGTTCTGCTCAGAAGGAAAGATGCACGTCGACGCGTTCTTTCAACTAGCCAAACGGCTATGCGTATCGCTCGTGACCATGCATCTTCCAATCAAGAATGTTGCCAAATCCATAACCAAAGAGCGCGTGCTATCAACTATCAGGCGCACGCATAAGGCACTCGACGAATATTTTGCCTGTCCTGATGCGCGCATTGCTGTCATGGCACTAAACCCTCATGCTGGCGAGGGAGGCTCAATCGGCCATGAAGATGACAAGTTTATCGCTCCCGCGGTCATTGCTGCTGAAGATGAAGGCATAAACTGTGTGGGGCCAATCCCGGCCGATAGCCTCTTTAACAAGATGGTTGATTTTGACTACGACGCAGTGGTGGCCATGTATCACGATCAAGGGCTCCTGCCTGTTAAGCTCCTATGCCAAGGCAGATGTGTTAACATCACGTTGGGCCTTCCTTATATACGAACGTCACCAAGTCATGGCACTGCCGAGGATATGGCATGGCTAGGTCAGGCTGATCACGAAAACATGGTAGCGACGATTCACCTAACAAGGGCGCTCGTAGGTTGGAAAGTAAATGATAACCAACAAGGCCAGCAAAGCAAATAACGTTAAAAACTTTGTCCGCATACGTTTCTCGCCTTGCTTGCGTTTCTCGCGTTGACGATGAATTGAGTATTTTATTAATGGCACTGAAGCATAATATGATGAGGAGATAAGTTAATGGCAACAATCAAATTTGGAACCGATGGTTGGAGGGCTGTTGTAGGAGAAGATTTTATTCCTGAAAACATAGGCAAGGTTATCCAGGCCTTTTGTGATGTGTATCCAACGCTTTTGGATGCAGGAAAACCAGTTGTAATAGGCTATGATAGAAGAAATAAATCACCAGAGGCAGCTAAACAGATCGCCTCTATCCTTCTTGGCAACGACATAGAGACCGTGCTGTGCAACACTTTCTGTCCCACTCCTACGGTTTCGTGGTATGTTAAGAACAAGAGGTGTGCTGCAGGCATCATGGTAACCGCAAGCCATAACCCATCAAAGTGGAACGGTATCAAGTTCAAAGAGAGTTATGGAGGCGCAGCATCGGCAGAATATCTAAAACCCATCGAAGATAAAATAGTTGCAAATGACAAGGAAGGCAAAACGCCCACAACAGCTAAGCTCGAGGGCAATCCCAAATTCAGCGAGTTTGATCCTTACGGAGAGTATATGCACTCGCTTACAGATATGGTTGACGCAGAGAAGATCAAGTCGTCTGGCATAAAAAAGATACTCTTTGACCCGCTCTACGGCTCTGGCACGGATTATCTTAAGAGGATATTGGGCAATAAGATCACAGAGATTCACAATGAGGCAGATGTCACCTTCGGTGGACTCAATCCAGAACCAATACCGCCTCATGCAAACGAACTCATGGAACGAGTCAAGGCAGAAGGATATGATTGCGGTCTTCTCACAGACGGCGATGCAGATAGAGCAGGTGCTGTGGATGAAAATGGAAACTTTGTGACAACGCACGAGGTATTTTCTCTTCTGGTGCGACACGTCGTGGAAAACAAGGGATGGAAAGGCAAAATTATAAAATCCATATCCACGACTATGATGCTAAATCGCATGGGTAAAAAATATGGACTTGATGTTGAAACAACCAAGGTTGGTTTCAAGTACATAAGCCCTGCAATGAAAGCCCCGGGAGTTCTGGTAGGCGGTGAAGAGAGCGGAGGATATGGCTTTCCGCGCCACATCCCAGAGCGCGACGGCGTATTCTCAGACCTTTTGCTTCTTGAGCTCATGGCCACAACCGGCAAAACCCTTGGGCAGCTTGTTGCAGAACTTCAAGAGGAGTTCGGCCCATGCAAATACAAACGACTCGACCTTCACCTCTCAGCCGATGAAATTGCAAAAGTAAGAGACGCCATGAAGACGCTCAACATAAAGTCGTTTGGCAAACACAAGGTAAAAAAGCACGAGACCATGGATGGACACTATTTCTTGTTTGACGATGATTCCTGGCTTCTCTTCCGCGTATCCGGCACCGAGCCACTCGTACGCATCTACGCCGAAGCTCCTTCTATGGATCAGGTGGAAGAGATGATTGCCGAGGGAAAACGGCAAGTGGGATTATAAAGGCATTATTTTGGGACTATAGCTTTGATCTTCTTTAGCAATTTTTTTGTTTTAGCTACAAACTCCTTCACGATTTCAATATAGGCCTTGCGCGTGATGCCAAAGTAGTCGTGCACACTTCCGTTTCTTGCATCAAGGGCCGCTGCCCAAAATTCAGGATCGTCTATCCATTCATAACGAATGGCTTCCTGTATTGCAGGTCTGGGCCCAAAGGCTTCGCTGCCCTGATATTCTGCAGCGGCCTTCATAAGTTTCCATGTATACTCAAAGGCAACTTCGAATCGCTTGATAACAGCGTCACTTGCGATACCGTGCTCTGCATCATCAGCTGCACCTTTTAAGCCATCTAAAAACCCGATCGCTTCTGCGAGTTGGCCCATTGCCTCGTCACATGCAGTGATGGAACTCTCGAGCTTATCAACGTTCATGCTACCCTCCTTGAAAATATCTTATCCCGCGTAGTAGCGCCTGACATGCGAATTGCATCGTCTGCTATCGATCGCTTAAACCAATCAGGTGCGGATGTAAAATCAACAATATCTATGCGATGCGGAAACGCGATATCAGAAACCCGCTGTTTAAGACTTGCCAGATCAAGGTGCATCTTGAGATCAGGAAAATAGATTGCAAAATCCCAATCAGGCCTTACGCCTTTCTTTCCTTTGGCCCGCGATCCAATAAGAAATAAATCAGCATCCTTGTTTTGCGCATACTCCAAAAGCGCAAGCGCTGCCTTGCGAACCTTATCAGGAGCAGAACTAAAAATATCTTCGAGTTGCGTTTGCCCTGTCACGATATCGTCAAAGTCAACACCTAGAACGCTTAAGAGTTTTTCAAAAGGTTTTGTTAGTACGGACTTGCCCTCAAACATGTTGTAGAGCGACTGGCGCGAAATGCCGCATTTCTTTGCAAGCTGGTTTAGCGACGTTCCGCGAGAGCAAAGCAAGGTTTCTAGTTTTTTTCGATCCATGAAATACATGACAATATTGTATATTATTATAGACTATTTGTCTACTGTAGAGGACATATTTTCAGACAAAATAATTTTCACTGAGTCCGCTATCAAGATGTGGATGTCCAACAAGCGCTTGATTTTAATTGATAATTTCCCAAATACGGGTTATTTATGTAAGCTATGTCAAATGACGGCATCATCGTGCGCGGCGCGCGCATGCATAATCTCAAGAACATCGATGTAACCATCCCGCGAAACAAGCTCGTTGTCATAACAGGGCTTTCTGGCTCGGGCAAGTCCTCGCTCGCCTTTGATACCATCTATGCAGAGGGCCAACGCCGCTACATCGAATCGCTCTCAGCATATGCCAGGCAATTTCTAGGACAGATGGAAAAGCCTGATGTGGATTCCATAGATGGCCTCTCCCCTGCCATATCCATCGAGCAACGAACTGCCTCTAGAAATCCACGCTCCACAGTAGGCACGTCCACAGAGATCTACGATTACCTCAGGCTTTTGTTTGCACGAGTTGGAAAACCTCACTGCCATAAATGCGGAAGGGAGATCGCAGGACAGACCGTATCCCAGATGGTCGATCACGTACTGGATCTTGCTGAAGGTACGCGCATCATTATAATGGCGCCCATTGTATCAGGACGCAAAGGTGAGTTTGCAAGAGATCTAGAAAAGCTTTTGCGGCAAGGGTTTATTAGGGCAAAGATCGACGGTAAGATCTATGAACTTTCAGATCCTCCAAAACTAGACCGCCACAAAAAACACGACATCGATCTTGTAATTGATAGGCTTGCAGTAAAAAAAGAAGCTGCATCTCGCCTTGCAGATTCTTTAGAAACAGCGCTCAAGCATTCAGATGGCATCGTAAAAATTGAGTTCGACAAACAAGAAATGCTTCTTTCTGAAAAGCACGCTTGCGCGCATTGCAGCGTAAGTCTACCAGATTTAACCCCACAGCTGTTTAGCTTCAACAGTCCTAAGGGCGCGTGTCCGGATTGCGACGGCCTTGGTATCAGGCGCTACTTTGATCCGGACCTCATCGTGCCCAACCGCCACCTCTCGCTGCGCGAAGGCGCTATTGTTCCATGGCAAAAAAAATGCGCCATGGCATATATCGAGCTGTGTGAATCATTGGCAAAACATTACAAAGCCGACATATATAAGCCATTCGACAAGCTGCCTCGGGAATTACAAGAGACCATGCTGTATGGTTCAAAGGATGAGGAAATACATTTTTCATATGATATGGGAGAAGGAAAGCGAAAGAAATACAAAGCCAAATTTGAAGGCATAATTCCACAGTTTGAACGCCGGTGGCGCGAAACCACATCCGATTACGTGCGTTCGGATATTGAGCGCTTCATGAACATGCGGCCCTGCCCCACTTGCAGGGGCAGGCGGCTTCGGACTGAAGCGCTCTTCGTCACAGTTGGAGATAAGAACATAGCAGAAGTGTGCGCCCTTTCCATTGACGACTGTCTTAAATTTATGAAAGGGCTTAAGCTAACCCAAAAGGAAGAGGCAATAGGCAGGCGCATCATAAAGGAGATCTCAGAGCGCCTTTCGTTTCTGGTTGAGGTGGGGCTGTCGTATCTTTCGCTCGATCGCGCAAGCGCAACGCTTGCAGGCGGAGAGGATCAGCGCATAAGGCTTGCCACTCAGATAGGCTCTGCACTCACTGGTGTGCTCTATGTACTGGATGAGCCATCCATAGGCCTGCACCAGCGCGACAACCATAAACTGATAAACACGCTCATGCGCCTGCGCGACCTTAACAATACCGTCTTAGTAGTCGAACATGATCATAATATGATGATGGCCGCTGATCACATAATCGATTTGGGGCCAGGAGCAGGCCTTAAGGGCGGTTATATAGTCGCAACCGGCACGCCTTTAGAGATCATGCAACATGCAAAGTCGCTCACCGGCGACTATCTATCTGGCAGGATCGCGATAGAGAAGCCCACAAAAAGGCGCGAGCCAAAAAATGGATGGCTTGAGGTTATAGGAGCTACCGAACATAACTTAAAAAATATAAACGTAGCATTTCCTTTAGGTCTTATCACAGCTGTAACCGGCGTTTCAGGTTCGGGCAAATCCACGCTCACAAATGAAACGCTTTTAGCCGGTCTTATGCAACGAATATCCCGCTCAAAGGAAGCAGCTGGCAAGATGAAAGAAATCATAGGGTGGGAAAAGATATCCAAGGTCATAAACATCGACCAAACACCCATCGGCAGAACACCCCGCTCCAATCCAGCCACCTACACCGGCGTGTTCGCGCACATACGCGAGCTCTTTAGCGGGTTGCCCGATTCGCGGGCCCGCGGATATAAACCAGGTCGTTTTTCCTTTAACATAAAAGGCGGTCGGGGTGAGGCCTGCGAAGGAGATGGCATAATAAAGATAGAGATGCACTTTTTGCCCGATGTTTATGTGGAATGCGAAGTATGCCAAGGCAAGCGCTTTAACCGCGAAACCCTTGAGATAGTATACAAGGGCAAATCGATCGCCGATATTTTAAAGACGACCGTAGCTGAAGCCCATAGGTTTTTCGAAAACATTCCACCTATCAGGCACAAGCTGGAAACGCTTGTCGAAGTGGGCCTGGACTATATAGAGCTTGGTCAATCTGCCACCACGCTCTCTGGCGGAGAAGCACAGCGCATCAAGCTATCAAGGGAGTTGGCACGCCGTCCGCGCACGCTTACTATGGAAGGAATGGCAGGAAGCACCCTGTATATCTTGGATGAGCCCACAACCGGCCTTCACTTTGATGATGTACACAAGCTCTTAGGCGTCTTAGATCGGTTGGTTGAAGCCCAAAACACCGTAATCATCATTGAACACAACCTTGACGTTATAAAGTTTGCTGATTACTGTATTGATCTTGGCCCTGAGGGCGGAGACGCAGGAGGAGAAATTGTGGCAACGGGCACACCAGAGGAGATAGCAAAAAATCCAGCATCGCATACTGGGCACTACTTAAAATCGGTGCTTTAGTTGTCATCGCGAGGAGCCCCCAACGATCTTTGGGGGCGACGTGGCGATCCCCATAGCTCAAGGAGATTGCTTCGTCCCCTTCGACTTCGCTCAGGGTCCTCGCAATGACACGAGACACACAAAAAGGAGACTGCTATGAAGATAACAACCAGAATGCTGAGTCTAGTTGCTGCTATGATATTGATTCCAGCAATAGCATCTACTGCCGTGACAACGAGTGCAGCCAAATCAAAGACAAGCGCAACTGAAGAGACCTCGTATCAGCACCAATACTCAGCAGAGGCGCAATTTAACGCTGGGGCCCTAACAGCCACCATTGTCGCATCTTCTTTTGACGAAGGCCGCGCACAGGCAACTCTCTCCAGGGCTCTAAGCCGTGCGCACGCATTTGACGTAGAAGTCGCCAGCATTGAAGATCGACTGAACTCGCTTTCAAAAGGCGAAACGATCGAACTTTCGCCGGATATGTTCGCTTTTATATCAAAGGCCAAGGATCTGGCTGCTATCACGCACGGATGGTTTGATCCCACGGCCCCTTCTCCAAAAAACTGGTTTATCAAGCGCGACTGGCGCAGGATAAAGCTCAATCCTGAGTCACGTACACTCTCTCTAAATAGCAATGGTATAAAGTTTGATCTTGGCAGAATCGCAACAGGCTTCATCACTGATCTGATGCTGGATGAAATCGCAAACGAAGGTTTTACAAATGCCATGGTAGAAACAGGTACAGTACATCGCAATTCTGGACGAGATATCTTCACGCCCTGGAACATCATCATAGGATTTGGTGAAAACGCCACTTCAACAGGAACATACCGTGCATATCGCTACAACATTAAGGACGTTGCTGCAGCCACGGTAACCCCAACAGGACTCGGTCAAGGACTCACCGACGCTCATAACAAGAAACCGGTAAAGGCCAACGGCATACGCAGCGTCACCGTTTTTGCATCTGATGCAACCACTGCCACTGCTTTTGCATTGGCCTCTTATACTTTAGGACCAAAGCACGGGCTGAGATACATAGAAGCGCATCCTGAGACCATGTGTATTATGGTCGACAGCAGCGGAACCCTTATTGCCTCAAAGAATATGACTATAGTCGATTCAAAGGAACGAGCCGACATCAGACAGACCGAAGCTACCGGAGGACCAAATGATCTCAGGCAGAAAAAGCACGAGGAAAGTATGGAACAGTAAGATAGTTTCTTTTGCCTGCGCAATCTTTATTCTCTCTGTTATCCTCTTGCCAGCCCGCACACACGCGCAAGACGGAATCAAGCTATATCAGCGTCAGGTTAGTGTAGGTGGTCGCCTGCCAGCTACCATGCTCATCGTGGGCTTGCAAAAGGATGCAAAGGACGTTGAGAAGCTCATGGACATAGTGAGCAGCAAAGCCACTGAAGCCTACATGCGCCTTGACTGGCAAAACCCATCCAGCGATATCTCAAGGCTCAACGCAGGCGCTAGCCAAGGACCGGTGCAAGTGTCAGAGGAAGTAGCGCATGCTATTGCAGAAGCCAAAGAGGTGTCTGGGTGGACAGATGGCGCATTTGACATCACCTATGCAGGATCTGGAAATTGGCGGGACATAAATGTGAACGAAGGAAACTCATCAATCGAGCTCAAGAAACCAGGAATGCAGTTGCGCTTTGATAACATGATGGAAGGATTTCTCGCAGAGCTCATGATACGCTACATCAATACCGCAAATATGCATAACGCCATGGTCAAGGTGGGCAACGTGTTTCGCGGAATGGGTCAAAGCATAGGGGGTCCATGGAAGATCCAAGTGCAAGACGATGAAGGTACGTTTGCGCATCATGCCTTAAACCTCACCGTAAGAAATGCAGGCATCGCAGCGGTCAGCGCAAGCGACTTTCGCGCAAAGTCGCTCATCGATCCTCGTTCAAAATCCACCATCACTCCATCGTGCAAAGGAACAACGATCGTCATGAAAAATGCTGCTCAGGCGCATGGGGTTGCTCAGGCCGTATTTGTTTTGGGCCCAAAGAAGGGCTATGAGATGCTCACCAAAATGGGCAAGGCCGCAGGGCTCATAGTAGACGATGCAGGCAAGTTTATAAGAACGCCCGGGTTTTAAATAATCCAATTTCTAATATCTAATTTCTAATTTCGCCTTTTTTTGAATTGACGCCTAAATCCCCCTCCCCTATAGCCTCCATCCAGGAGACAATATGGCAGCAAAGAAAGGTGGCCTCGTAATTGCGTTGGGTGGCAATGCCATAAGTAAGCCTGGCTTGCGCGGCACCATCCAAGAACAGTTTTACGCCACTATGGAGAGCATGGATCACGTGGCCGAGCTTGTGGTCAATGGCTTCAAACGCATCCTCATCACCCACGGAAACGGCCCGCAGATCGGCGCAGCCATCCTGCGCAGCGAGATCGCCAGCAGATCCGTCTATCCCCTTCCCATGGACTTATGCGGAGCAGATACCCAAGGCGGCATTGGTTATATGATCCAGCAGATCCTGCATAACTGCCTGCGCAAACGCGGAATCAAGATTCCTGTAGTCACAGCCATAAGCCAGGTTCTTGTTGATGCGCACGACCCTGCATTTGAAAATCCTACCAAGCCAGTGGGTATGTTCTACAGCGAACATGAAGCAAAGGAGATGATGGCCGCACGCGCCTGGACCATGCGCGAGGATGCGGGCCGAGGCTGGCGCAGAGTAGTTCCTAGCCCCAGACCCATGCGAGTGCTAGAGGCAGAGCCCATAAGGGCCATGTTTGAGAAAGGATACATAGTAATAGCAGGTGGAGGCGGCGGAATACCCGTGGCCCTCAATCGCCACAACCTCTTTTATGGCATCGAGGCTGTGATTGACAAAGATCTCACCAGCGCCCTTTTAGCAACTGAGATAGGCGCTGATACGCTTCTTATAATGACAGGGGTGGAATTTGCCTATATCGGCTTTGGCACACCTAATCAGCGCGCTCTAACAAACATCTCTGCAGATGAGCTTAAAATCCATCTGGACCATGGTGAGTTTGCTAGCGGCAGCATGGGGCCAAAGGTCGAGGCATGTATTGAGTTTTTGGCAAATGGCGGCAAAGAGGCCATAATTACTTCTATACCCAAGTGTTTAGCGACTTTGCGGGGACACACAGGAACGCATGTGAGGTCTTGACAATGCCCCAAAAACAGGGTGTAGAAAGTGGGACCAATGCTTTGGATCTAAAGACATAGAGACTTTTGCCATGCAGAGAATTGATATCCCACTAGATTTTGAGAATACTGAAACTTGTCCAAATTGCGGCCAGTATGTGGGCAATGATTCCACCTGCCCAAACTGCGGGGCTGTACTCTTCGAGGAGAACGAGCTTAACCTCTTTGATGAAGATGGGGACATGGAGTGACAACTCCAGAGGCCATATCGAGCGAGGGTGGCAGAATTGTCCCGACACCACATGTTTTTTCGATAGAAAAATCATCTTGTGGTGCCGAGGATCCTCGGTCCGTCAAATGTTTTTTTAACAAAAAAAACATGCCGGACCGGGAGCAGACACGATCCGATTTGACAAATGATTTTTCGGTTGGCGCCCCCGCGAGGGTGGCGGAATTGGCAGACGCGCAAGATTCAGGTTCTTGTGGCCGCGAGGCTATAGGGGTTCAAGTCCCCTCCCTCGCACATCAAATTCACTATTGCGCCAACCGAAAAATCATGTCAAATCGGAACAAAATTTCCGCCAAAAAACCGGCGGACAAACAGTTTCTTGTGGCCGCAAGGCTGTAGGGGTTCGAGTCCCCTTTCTCGTACAAAATCATGCAATCACAGCTCATAACAAAAACTCTTATGTTCATCGGTGATGGCCTGCGCCTTATTAAATGGCTGCTCGGAATCATCGTAGGCATAATCATCTTTGCCACCATAGCCTTTTTATCCATCTATTTCTACTTTGCGCGCGATCTACCCGACATTCAAACTCTCGAAGATTACCAGCCGCCCCTGATCAGCGAGGTCTTTGCAGACGACGGCACCAAGATCGCCGAATTTTGGACCGAGTGCAGAATCTTCACTCCATACGACAAAATTCCTAAAAGGCTAGTGCAGGCTTTTGTCGATTCTGAAGACTCGCGTTTTTTTGAGCACCGCGGCGTTGATATGCGCTCCATCGCCCGCGCGTTTGTCGCAAACCTGCGGGCAGGAGAGATAACTCAGGGTGGTTCTACAATCACGCAGCAAATCACGCGCTCGCTTTTGCTTAGCAGAGAGCGCACTCTTACGCGCAAAGTAAAAGAAGCTATACTGGCTACAAGACTTGAGCGGTATCTGAACAAAGAACAGATACTCACCATGTATCTAAACCAGATCTTTTTGGGCAATCGCGCCTACGGCGTAGCAGCAGCAGCTCGTAACTATTTTCATAAAACGCTCGATGAACTTTCTTTAGCACAAATGGCAATCCTCGCGGGCCTTCCAACAGCGCCCACTACATTTTCGCCCATTAATAATCCAGAGCAAGCGCGCTGGCGTCAGCTGCATGTGCTAAGGCGCATGATCGATGAAAGACATATAAGCGAGGTAGAGGCAGAAGCTGCAGAGGAAGAAAAATTTCCCATATATGTGGCTGGCACTGATAAGGAATTTGATAACCCAGATGCTGCATATTTCACCGAACATGTTCGCAGGCTGGTAAAGGAACTCTATGGCGATGACGTGCTCTACCGCAAGGGACTAAAGATTTATACTACCGTCAATATGCCCATGCAGGAAAAGGGCACAAAGGCTGTGCGCCTTGGAATAGAATCGCTTGATCGCCGCAGGGGATATAGAGGACCGTTAGATCACATTCCAGAAAGCAAGATACAGGAGTTTGCTCAAGAAATAGCCAATGAAATGAAGGGCAGCTCAAAGATCATTCCATGGCCACCTGGCACAAAACTCACAACAGCTCCCAAAGCATCGATCGAGCCGGGCAAAATGTATAAGGCAGTAGTCACAGGTTTTGGCAACAACGAAGCTTTTGTGCTTGTAGGCGATATGCGCGGCGTTATTCCAGCTGCGGGCGTGAAGTGGGCTCGCCCTGCCCAGGGCCCATGGTTTGGTGCAGAAGATTACACATATATAAAAGATACAAAGCAGGTGCTGAAGGTCGGCGATGTCATACTCGTTCAGATGCGCGACGACGGTGCCTTTGATCTGGCTCAGGAACCTGAAATACAGAGCGCGCTCATGGCCATGGATCCGCAGAACGGCTACATCAAGGCTATGGTTGGAGGCTATGACTTTGAAAAAAGCGAATTCAATCGCGCAACTCAAGCGCTAAGGCAGCCAGGCTCATCGTTCAAACCCTTTGTATATTCCTCGGCTTTGGACAAGGGTTATACTTATAATACGACTATCGTAGATGAACCTGTTGCCTATAAGGTTGGACGGTATCAAATTTGGAAGCCAAAGAATTATGGTGGAAGTTTTAAAGGGGCCACGCCATTTCAAAACTGTCTCAAGTTCTCAAGAAACATACCAACGGTTAAAATCACATTTGATATCGGTACCCATTACCTCACGGCATATCAACGCAAGATGGGTATCACCACGCCCATCGATAAATATCTTTCCATGGCTCTTGGTTCGAATGTTGTGCACTTAGCAGAGATGGTGCAGGCATATGCGATCTTTGACAATGGCGGAAAGTTTGTGCCTGCAGTGGCGATCACAAAAATAGAGGATATTAAAGGTAATGTGATCGAGTCCCTTGATGCTCCTGACAAGAGAATATCTCAGGTAAGCCCGCTTCCCGAAGCATTGGCGGATGTAGCAACACAAAACCAAACCAAAAGAGAAATTGCCAAGGACGAACTCAACACAAATCTCTTTGAACAGGGTAGCAAAGCGATTGAGAAAGACGGGCTCAACCTCACTGATCTTGAAATCAAAACGCTCTACGGCGCTGAAATTCCTCCTGGGCACGCCATTACTCCGCAGACAGCATATCTTATGACAAGCCTCCTAAAGGGCGTGGTCGAAGGCGGCACTGGCACAAGGGTGCGCGCGCTTGGCAAGCCCGCTGCTGGCAAAACAGGAACCACCAACGATGAAACTGATGCGTGGTTCATTGGTTTTGTGCCAGATCTGGTTGCTGGCGTGTGGGTGGGCTTTGATGAGCTGCAAAAAATAGCGCGCGGCGCCACTGGCGGATCCACAGCTTCCCCGATCTTTTTGGATTTTATGAAGATGGCCACAGAAGGTTGGGAGGCCAAAGACTTTAAACCACCCGAGGGTTTTCCCGTTGGAAATATTGCATCTCTCTCAGGCGGGTCTGCAGTGTTTGGAGCACGCCCTGATCTCATGGGTCCAATGATGAAAGGCGGTTCAGACCGCGCCGGCGAGTTCTTTGAAGAGGACTACGAGGAAGTTGGTGAAATGCCTAACGAAACGAATTATGGTGCAGAAGAAGGATTGTAGAATAAATACAGAAATAATAGGAAAGTACGTCAATACCCCAGACACTTCTTTTTTACCTTACACATCAATCAGTTAGCAAAGCCACACTCTGGATTTTCTCTAGCAGTGCTATAATATGGGTGAGGGTTCTTTGATAAGGAGGTGCCCATGAGATTTCCTGGTTTTTTGAAGGGTCATAAGGAAAGGAGGCAGGCAAAAGAACAAGAGAGAGAAATGGCGATGAGAGGTTGGAACAAAGGAATGACAGATATGCCGCACATGGGCGCAGGTTTTCAGCGACATATGCCTCTTGGAATAGGTCACCACTCTCCACGCGGGGCGATAACAAGAGGTAGAGGGCAAGGAAATAAGCACGCTTGGGCATGATAAAAAAATAGCCCGGCAGGTCCTAAGGCGATCACTTTATCGGCCTGAAGGAGCATGTTCCTCGTGGCACGGAAAAGAGATCAGGCTAAAGTACCTGTCGGGTTTTTATATATATGGCGAGAAAGGCGAGAAACGCCAGCAACGCAAGAAACGTTTATTCAACCTTTATTTCAATTGATTCTATCTTGTCTCCCCTCGCAATCTTCTCCACCACATCCATTCCTTTTGTTGTCTGGCCAAACACGGTGTAGCCGCCATCGAGAAATGGAGTTGAAGCCAAAGTGATATAAAACTGCGAGCCGCTGGAACGGCGCTCGGGATTCACTGCATCTCCTGTGCGAGCCCAAGCCAGTGCCCCCTTTAGATGGGGCTTTCCTATTTCAGCTGAAATCGTATAGCCAGGGCCACCGCTTCCTGTGCCGGTTGGATCTCCACCTTGAATCACAAACCCATCCTCTACCCTGTGAAAGGTTAGGCCATTATAAAATCCATTATCAGCCAGTTGTTTGAAGTTGGTAACTGAAAGAGGTGTATCTTTTGCAAAGAGCTCGCATTCGATATCACCCTTTGAAGTCTTAATTATAGCTGTATACTTTTTTGTCGTATCGACATTAGCCTCAGTTGGCTCAGAGAGTTTTCCAGTCTCTTGTATCATTGTCTTCTCCTTTTCCTCTGCAGGTGTGTTTTCTTCCGTTTTTTGCGACTTGCAACCAAAACTCATCACCGTTGCCAATATTGCCATCACTGCAAATACATAAAACTTTTTCATTCATTCCTCCTCTGTATTAATCTAATTTCCAATATCCAATTTCTAATTTCGCTTTATCCGATGACCATTTCCTCCAACTGTGCCTCAGTACTCTCACGTAAAGCCCCCAGGTCGTATCCTCCCTCAAGCGTTACAGCCACCCTTCCTTTGCAAACATCTCGCGCTACATCAAGGATGGCACGCATGATCCACCTAAAACCTTCTGTAGTCATCCTCATGCCCCCAAGCGGATCAAGCTTGTGCGCATCGAAACCGGCTGACACCAAGATGATTTGCGGGCCAAAGCGCTCCACTGCCGGCAAAATCATATCGCCTATTGCCCGGCGATAATCATCGTCATCAGCGCCAGCGCCAACTGGCACATTTAGCGTAGTTCCCCTGCCCTCACCCTCTCCCTTTTCATCTGCCTCACCTGTGCCAGGGTAAAAAGGCGAGTGATGAACCGAAGCGAAGAATACATTTGGTCGCTTATAAAATGCATGTTGCGTACCGTTGCCGTGATGTACATCAAAATCCACAATCGCTATTCTTTCAACACCTTTATTTTTGACAAGCCACTCTGCTCCAATTGCAATATTGTTGAAGATGCAAAAGCCCATGGCCCGGCTGCGCTCTGCATGGTGCCCAGGCGGTCTTACAAAGGCAAAGGCATTTTTGAACTTTTGCGACCAAACAGCGTCCACGCAAGCGATAAAGCCGCCAGAAGCCCGAAGACTCGCCTTCCACGTCCACCCATTGACAGATGTGTCTGGATCAAGCGCACTGAGCTCTCCTCCATCTGTCCCCTCTATCCTTTTAATGTAATTTTCGTCATGTATGTATGCGAGCTCTTCTTTTGTGGCATCGCGCGCTGGCAGGCTCACAACCTCGCGCCCTACGCCATCGCTATCCAACATCTCCTTTATAGCCTTAAGGCGGCGTGGCGATTCTGGATGTAGATAGCCCATCTCGTGATATGTGCAAAGATCATCATAAAAGATCGCTGTATTACCCATGAAGCCTCCTGATCCTGGATTATGGATCCTAGATCCTGGATGCTAGATGCCAGATACTGAAAAGAAGTGTCAAGTGCTGATAGTTGAAGGGTGATTGCTGTGAGCCGTGAGCTGTGAGCCGTGAGCTGTAAGCGAACAAAGTGAGCGAGCCGTTAGCCAATAGTGTTACATGTTGCAGAATCATGAATGTAGAGATAATATTACAATCTACGATATGGAAGATATTCGAATACTTCGCAAATACCATTCGCTCCTTAAGCCCTTTCTGGGCATATTTCTCATTTCCATATTCTTCGACATCATCATGACCCTTTTGGGCCTTGTAGCGCCGCTATTTACAAGAGTGCTTTTTGATTACGCCTATCCTTATCGCGACCTCTCGCTCCTTAACCTGACTATCCTGGCTACCATAGGCATTTACTTTGCCTACTTCTTCATAAGCGTAGCGTCCGACTATTTGCAGATATATGTGGGGCAAGAAACAACCTCAAACTTAACCCAGCGAGTCTTCCACGCAATACAGTGCCTGCCGCTGCGCTTTCATCAGCAAAAGAAATCCGGCGATCTTCTGATCAGGATAACTGATGATGTGAGCAATGCTGTCGAGATGGTGCTAAACGTATTACCCACATTTATAATCGACGGCGGCCGTTTTCTCATCATCTTGGGCATAGCCCTTTCCATCAATCCCAAACTTACGCTTTTGGCACTTCTATCTGTGCCGCTTTATATCATAGAAACAAAATTCTACGCCGGAAAACTGGCGCGGGTTGAGGAAGAATCCATCAACGCTGATGCAGATATCTACAGCCGTGCGAGCGAACGGATTTCCAATATAAAGACGATAAAAGCATTTGGCATGGAAAAACAAGAAACCCTCTCTTTCTCAAAGCTCATAAAGAGGCGCTATAGAATTGCGGTAAAGGGGCGGCTGCTGGACGTCGTACAGACCTTTACGAATTCCATCACGCTTCAGCTTTGGGGTATCTTCCTCACTTGGTATCTTGGATACCAAGTGGTTCAAGGACATCTAACCATCGGTGAGATCGTGGCGCTAATGCTCTACATAGAGCAACTGGACGAACCCATCCACGCATTTATTGGCCTGTTTACCGCTTGGAAGACAAAGATGGTATCCATGCGGCGCCTGGACGAAGTGCTCGAAGAGCCTTCTGAGGGTGCAGTCTATGATGCTGCAGGGCATCTTATTCTTAAAGGTGGCGATGTTGCCACTGACCATCTGTCATTTGAATACGAGCCAAAAAAGCAAGTGCTTCATGACCTTGACGTGAACTTCCCTCCCTCAAGCTTTACAGCCATAGTCGGAAGCTCTGGCAGCGGAAAAAGCACGCTAGTAAACTTGCTGCTGCGCTTTTTTGACCCCACAAAAGGAATCATCCTGGTAGACGGCCAAAACATCTCTGAGGTGAGAATTCACGAACTAAGAGAACAAGTAGGAATAGTTGCGCAGGATGCTGCGCTCTTTGACGGCACTATCATAGAAAATATCCTTTATGGAAATGCTGGCAAAACGCGCGGCGATGCAATGCGGGTGGCGCAGCTTGCCGGCGCGCACGATTTTATATCAAGGCTTCCGGGCAGCTATGATGCGCCAGTGGGCACAGGCGGTGAGCTGCTCTCTGGAGGACAGAAGCAAAGAATAGCCATTGCTCGCACCCTGCTGCGCGATCCCTCTATTGTGATCTTTGATGAAGCAACGGCTGCCCTTGATGCTGAAAGCGAATTCAGGATTCAAGAGGTGATTAACCATCTTAAGAAGACAAAGACTGTTATCGTCATCGCCCATCGCCTATCCACTATAAAGATGGCCGACAACATACTCGTGCTAGAGGAAGGCCGGTTTGTTGAAGAAGGTCAGTTCGAAGATCTGCTTGAGCGCAAAGGCGCTTTTTATCGCTTCTACTGGAGGCAGTTTGGCGGGCTGGCAACGTTTAGGCAGCATCTAGGCCAAGAGCTCGAGCGTTCCTCGCGTTATGGCTCGCGCTTTAGCCTGGCCATACTAAAGGTGAAAAAATTCCATAAAATAAGCGATGCTGACGGCGCCATAGAAGCTGAAGAGTTTATGGAAGGCGTGGACATGCTGCTTAAGAAAGCCATTCGCATGGGCGATGATTGTGCTATCTTGGATGGCGACACCATTCTCATACTTCTGCCAGAAATAGACCCAACGCATCTTGAAGCATTTTTTAATAGAATATTGTCATGGTTTCCAAAGCCGGCCGATGAGGAGATAAAATATCAGATCAACAAGGACGATTTGCTCTTTGTAGGCACGTCGATAACGAAAAAGCTCTTCAAAACTCCTGAGGAGCTGCTCTCGGCGCTTAAGGCTAAGGCAGATTCAAAGGCAAAAGAACACGGCTGTTTTGTAATAGATGCCAATGAGCTTGCAAAGCAAGCAACGTGATTCCCTCCCCTTTGTAAGCATGCCCTGAGCAATGTCGAAGGGGGGAGGGTTAGGGCGTATAGCCCCGTTGGGGCCACGCCCCTTTACGGGGTGGGGTAGATAGGAATATACATATGGACTTTTTAGATAACTTACTCCAATCGTTTTCTGCAAAGGATCTGCGCTCCCGCGTGACAGCTGTTATCCTTGCAGGATTTGTCATATGCCTCATCGTTGCTTGCGCAATGTATTTTTTACTCATATCTGAGCAGCAGATATCCATCTCCGGCGTTGCTCGGTGGTTGCCTAATGACCAGAACGAGCTCGACGTCTCTATCACGCAGGATGATCTTGCAAAGCTGAAAGATATAGAATTACTAAAAGCAGAGCTTATGGACCCTGTGCGCGGACCGGTTGTCATTTCCGCCCAGGTGCTTTCGATAAACCCTGCTCCACCGTCCATAACTTTAGATGCGTCGAGGGCTCCTGCAGCCTTCCGTCATTTAGAAATGATGGATGCAAGGCTCATCCTCATCGACAAACCCATGTGGCAGTTTCTTTGGGGCCAATAAAAAAGCGCTTCGCGCTTTTTCCTGCCTGCCGGCAGGCGGGCGAAGTTAGTTCTTCGTAATTCGTTCTTCGGTTAGAAAATGCCCGTCACCACGATAAACTTATAATTTCTTCTTTTAAAATAATCAGTTGCGGCTTCAAAGGTGTCGGACCCTTTTTTCACACTATATAACAATGAGTTACAGCGTCAAAAGGGTCCGACACCTTTTTCAAAATATTTCACATATTAGATGACATTGTGTTTCTTGCAGACTTTGGTGAAGGCGGAGACGGTTTTATCGAGGTGCTCTTTGGTGTGGGCTGCCGATACCTGGCAGCGTATGCGCGCTGCGCCCTTGGGAACAACCGGGTAAGAGAAGCCCTTCACATATACGCCCTCTTTAAGCATATCGCGTGCAACGTCAGCTGCGAGCGCTGCATCGCCGAACATGATGGGAGTTATGGGATGGGCGCCTTCGAGTATCTTAAGTCCTGCGTCCCCCAGCTCCTTGCGAAAGTAGTTCGTATTTTCCTCAAGGCGGTCTCTTAGCTCAGTTGTATGCTCAAGCATCTTAAGAACCACAAGTGTGGCCTCGCATATCATGGGTGGCAGGGCATTTGAAAATAGATAAGGTCTTGAGCGCTGGCGTAAAACCTCTATGAGTTCGCGGCGGCCAGTGGTGAATCCACCTGCAGCTCCGCCCATGGCCTTGCCCATGGTGCTGGTGATGATGTCGACACGATCCATGACGCCGCAGTGTTCAGGTGTGCCACGACCAGTCTTTCCGACAAACCCTGTAGCATGGCTATCATCGACCATGACTATAGCGTTATAACGCTCCGCTATGTTGCAGATATCCTCGAGCCGTGCGTAATAACCATCCATGGAAAACACGCCATCGGTTGCAATGAGCTTAAGCCTTGCGCCTGCTGCATCTGCTTCTTTAAGGCGAGCCTCAAGATCATTCATATCCGAGTTGGCAAAGCGAAAGCGCTTTGCCTTGCAAAGCCTGACGCCATCGATGATGGAGGCGTGGTTCAGCTGATCTGAAATTATGGCATCCTGATCTGTGAGTATGGTCTCAAAAAGACCTTCGTTGGCCTCGTAACATGAAGAATAGAGTATCGTATCCTCGGTGCCGAAAAATTTTGAGAGTTCCTTTTCCAGCCGGCGATGCACATCGAACGTACCGCAGATAAAACGCACGGATGCGGTTCCATAGCCATACTTATCCAGCGATTTCTTGACCACTTCGATAACCTTCGGATGGTCGGCCAAACCGAGGTAGTTGTTCGCGCAAAAGTTTATGACCTTGCCGCCGGAAACCTTTATCTCGGCACCCTGGGGCGAAAGAATCTCCCACTCCTCTTTCCATAAACCCTGCTCTCGAATATCAGCAATCTCTTTCTCAAGAATGGGTTTTAATGAGTTGAACATATATACTCCTTATTTGCGAGACATGCGAGAAACGCGATTGTCATTGCGAGCGTAGCGAAGCAATCTCCGTAAAACATTGGCTTTAAGGGGATTGCTTCGTCGTCCGCCACAAATCTTGGCGGACTCCTCGCAATGACATTCCTTTCTCGCCGGTCTCGCAACTATGGTTTCAACACTATCTTTCCCGCCTTCTTCTCCTTGGCGGTGAGCATGGCCATTGCATCGTCGATTTTCTCTAGCGGAAATTCATGAGTAATGACAGGCTTCACATCCACACGTCCTGATCTCAGCAAGTTGCCCACTTCATACCACGTCTCAAACATCTTTCGGCCGTTGATCGCCAAAATGCGGATGCCCTTGAACACGACCTCCTCTGCGAGCTCTAACTGAATCGGTTTTGACGGTATGCCGAATGCAGTGAACGTGCCGCCGCGCTTGACTGAAGCCAATCCATCGTGGATCGCCCTCTCCGAACCGCTCATCTCCAGGACTACGTCCACGCCCTCACCCTTTGTTATATCCATGATGGCCTCGCGCGCATCCTGCTTAGCAACATCGATTACATGATCGGCGCCGTAAGTTCGAACAAGATCGAGGCGAAACTTGTGCTTTCCGCAGACTATGATGTTTGTCGCACCATAAGCGCGCGCAATGCCGACCGCGAATATCCCTATGGGTCCGTTGCCCAATATGGCGACGCTCTTTCCCGACACGTTGCTCTCGCTTACGGTGTAAGTCGCATTGCCAAAGGGCTCCTGGACAGTAGCGATCTCCCAAGGAAGTGACTTGTCGTTTCGTATGCAACATATCTCAGGGACCGCAACGTATTCAGCAAAACAGCCATCGCAGTCCACGCCCAGAATTTTGACATTCTTGCATATATGCATCTGACCTGTGCGGCATTGATAGCAACCCCTACATGGAATGTGCGTCTCGGCTGACACATGGTCTCCCACCTTGATGTGCTCTACCTGCGCGCCCACCTCCACAACCTCTCCGGCAAACTCATGGCCAAAGATCATGGGCGGCTTTATGCGGCCGGCTGACCACGCATCCCAATTGTAAATATGTATGTCGGTTCCGCAGATGGACGTTGCTTTGACGCGAACCAGAACCTGGTGTGAGGTGGGCTTAGGCACAGGCGCGCTAATGAGCTTGGCCCCAGGTCCTGCTTTTGCCTTTTGTATTGCCTTCATCGTCTGCGCCATTGGAATACCCCCCTAAAGTTTCCGCACAATAGCCAAGCAGTAGTTAAGATGTCAATAGAATGGCGAGAAAGGCAAGACCCGCGAGACAAGCAAGAAAGGAATGTCATTGCGAGGAGCCCAAAGGGCGACGAAGCAATCCCCTTAAAGCCAATGCTTTACGGAGATTGCTTCGCTAGGCTCGCAATGACAATCGCCGGTCTCGCTATATCCCCTTGCACAGGAGTCTATTTTTATTAAAGTAGCTAAATCGGAGGCATCATGAAGAAAATTATCATAATAAGCCCGGATCCGGAGATGAGAAGGATGCTCACTTTGGCATTTGAGCTTGACGGATGGAAGGTAAAAACAGCTGCGACCATAGACAGCACTTCCAAATCAGGCAAGGCTGACCTCATACTCTTTGACATGGCAGAAGGCTCAAAGGCGTTCAAAAAGGATGATTTTGAAAAGGCACCAAGTAAAGCCAAGGTAGTGGTGATACCGCCTAGAGGAATGGTTGAAAAAGATATCAAACAAGAGGCGCCAAATGCCGACCTTATAATTCCAAGGCCATTCGAACTCATGCATTTAGTACGTACTGCAAGCGAGATGGTGGTTTAAAACGCAGATTCTATGACCCGATATTACACTCCACAAATTTCTTGCGCATTCGGTCCAACATGCCATCAAAGCCGTATTTATCCATGAGAAAATTAAAGTGGCCTTGGTACTGCCGTGAAAGAAGCGCGCCGTCGGCTTCGTAATCGACAAGCATATAGCTTTTGCCCAGCTTAACTATAAAATACACAAAATCAATGTTTGCGCCATTGATCTTCGCGTGCAACGTTACGGTTACAATCCCACCCTTAGCTCTACGAGCCTTGCCTATACTGTATGTGAATCTCTTGTCTTTTAGGCGGTCGGTGATAACGCTTGCGAGTTTTTTGCGAAGGGTGCAGGTAAACACCTCAATAAACTCGGCCTGCTGCTCTTTTGTGATTTCATCCCAGTGATCGACGAGGCATCGCTTGGCAAAGCCCGGCATATAAAAGCCCTGTGCAAACTCACGATCTGCCTCTTCCCTGTCTGCCTTGTGCATCACCCCAAACGCTGTCTGTGCAATGCTCTGCACGAATGCACGTGCAGAACTAGCGGAACTTGAGGAAAATGCCGTAGGAGAAACAACTGTCATTGCTAATACAGTATATCCCAAAATCACGACCCACTTCCTCAACGCCTTCATGAACGACATCACCGCATTCACTTCTTTCCTCCAAAACGATTGTTGACGAGGATGTTGGGCAACGCCTTTTGCATAAGATCGCTCGTCGCCCGTACCGCGTCAGAAAATACCTTAACGCCTTGGCCTGATGTGAGGCTATAGCTACAAACATTTTGCATGAGTTGACTGAAATAAGCCTCCACAGCTTTAATATTTCCTTGTTTATCGAGAACAAATGGATAGGAGTTTATCTTTGAGCCATCTACATTTCCGCCCAAAAGATATGCAAGGTCCATATTTATTACAGGATTTATCCATGCAATCTGCGCAGAGCCTTGCAGGGCAGAGTTTCCACTAACTACCATATCGCGTATCTCGTCATAAAACTGCTGATTATCAGCGCTCTTTGTCACTACACCCTGTGCAGTTCCACTCAAGACTTCGTCCAACCCTTGAATGAAATAACCAAAGGAATTTGAAAAATTTGTTTGCGCTTGGCTCAGTTCGTTGTCGGGTTTGAGATGAAAGAATTGGTTGAGCTCTGTAAGCACCGCATTTTTATTCCCGATAAAATTACCATTCGAATCCATAAGGCCATGAAGAGCCGTGTCTGCAGTCCAGGAATTTAAAAGATTTATCGCTGCCCTTAGTTCATAGACTGCACCGAGCAAGAACAACATATCAGCATGAGATACATGCATATTTTGGCTTCCAAAAAAAAGCTCCTTGGGGATATCAAAGCTAGTGCTTGGAGACGATATTGCCACTTCCAAATCTGCTACCATATCGTCGAGCAATGGCTGTAGACCCGTTAAGATAGCAATAGCATTGCTCGTTCGATAGCCAGACTTCATTTGGCTAAAGATACAATTTTTTTCTTTACACATTGTGCTGAACGGAAAACCAAGACCTTTTGCTGAAGCGTTCCTTTCGGTCAACTTATCCTCAAATGTGCCGCTGAGTGTTATTGTATTATTGTTCGAATCAAAGAGTGTAAGATTATTGAATGTTACTGCTATTGTATCTCCTATGTTCTTTCCAAGTTTATCTACTGTAACAGAGCCAGTACTCTTGATTTCATCGGTTTTAAAATAATATCCATTGCCGCCAAACGAGGCCTCGAATAAGTATTCCTTATCTTGTTCGTTGCCCTGTGTGATTGTGCAAGCATCACTCGGCGTTAGAGTAGCTCCTGCGCTGAAATTACACTTTCCACTTGCCTTAGATGGACCGGAAGCAAGCACTTCGGGTTTAAATGCAAGCCAAAGATCCTCAGCATTGCCGAATCCGATCTCATCGATTTTCGAGTTTATGGAAAATTGGCTACAAGAAGGACCATAAATAGAACAGATTCCTTCGTAAGAGTCAGTAACTGCATAAGGCTTATCAATTGTACCGTTTATCTGGCCGCTGACATTGATATTTATGGAATCTGCGCCATAAATGTTATTGAGGCGTGAAAGATAGCCTGAAGATCCAAAAATGGAGTCGATGCTCCATGGGTTTTGTCCAAATCCCGCAAGCAAATCGGTGATTGGCGCGCTTTCTATGAGCAGAATCAAATTGGTGAGCGCACGACCAAAGTGCGATTGAGGCAGGATCATAGTCAAATCAGTTGTGCTCTTTACCTTAGCACTTGCCGGATTTGTGCTTGCGCTCTGCTCCTCAATAGCTTGTGTGAATTTATCGCGCGCACCTCGAATGTCCCCTGATTTTAGCGCTTCGATTGCGCTTTCATATTGCTGCTGGGCTGGGGTGATCTCGGCTTCACCTGCCTCACCTCCGACACCCTCCTCGCCGCCACCACCCTTTTTGCATGCAGAAATGATCAGCATGCCTGCTAAAGCTACGATCATAAGAACTCTTAGATGATATATCTTCATTTGACGCCTCCCTCTGTTACACTCCATAAACTTCACTCGCCGGTGATGAGATCTCGGCAAATAATGCCTAAAGAAATTACATACTCACCTGCTAGCCCCCTAAGACCAGTAAGTACATAACCTTCTGGGCAAACTTGGTCGCCGCCCCCTTGGAAATGAGTTACTGCAAAGCCCTTTCCTAATGTTTTCATAGGCTTAGATCCATACTGCAAATGCCAGTAGTCATTGGAGTAAGAAACTCCACACAAGAAGGCAGTTAGCCTAGAAATAAGCATACAATCGTCACAACTAGGCCACACTCCAGACGATATCGTGTATCCCCACTGCACATATCCAGCCGGGGCTTGCTCCGAAACCACTGTGCCGCCTCCTCCCCCTGCTAAAACAAGGACAGCGACTGGAGTTATATTATCATTTGTAAGATTATTTACATTCTTGCAATAGATCGTCCCTATCTTGTCGATAATGTCTCCGGCCCGCACCTTCCAACCGACCATGGCATTATCAGGTGGGCATTGTTTTTCGAAATAGGATCCTTTAATATCTCCAAAGACTGAAGGACCATAAGCATGCCCACCATATAAAGAAGATGCATAACCTTCTCCAAGTGCAGCCTGTCCCTTGGGTACTTTAGGGGGCAGTTCTCCAGCCGCATACACCCGCTGACATACGGCGCCTACACTGTTAACAAAATTTGTATAACTCATTGCAAAAAAACCTTTTAAGACATATTTAGGCGGACAATTTACAGCAATCCAAGGGTAATTGCTGTCTCCTTTTCCAAATTTTTGCCCTGCTTGAGCAACCGTTTTATCAAGAACTCCTTCCTCTTTATCGACTTTTACCTCTTTCATGGCGATCTCACCGACCACAGGATATATTTTATTATCTTTCTCTCGATACAGTTCCTTCATGCTAAACCGGTTTAGGGCAAAGCCTGTCTCTGCAATGATCTCAGAGACTGCACCACCATTTCCACCGACATTTATCGGCACTTCAGTTGGTGCTGTGTTTTTATCTGCCAACTTTAAAAGAGGCTTACATTTGATCGATACAATTTTATCTATAATATCCCCATGCCTGATCTTAATGCCCACCATCACGTCTTCATCAGCACATATGGACTTCTTGCCTAGAGAGTACCCTTCTAGAAGTTTAGAATCGATTTTATATTTTTCTCCTAGTCTCAATTCGTCTAGTTTCAATTCGATAGCAGATGTTAGCTCTCCGGGTTTTTTTAACTTTATTTCAGATATCACTATAGGCATTTGGGTAAATGCCGGCTTCTCTTCTTTCTCTTCAATTTCTCCTTCTGTCGTAATTTCCTCTTCCTGAGGGAGTGGCTCAGTGCTCGGAGGCGTAGTTTCACCAGCTTCTACTTCGGGCTCTTTTGTTTCTTCTTCTGGAACAGGGAGAATTTCAGAGGGGGGAGCTTGTGTATCTATATCTGCCTCTTCTTCTTCGGATACCACACCCTCCTCCATGATCATCTCTTTTTCTTTGCAACCCTGTTGACTGGCCATAAGAGGATAAAGCGCAACAAGCATTATGATGATGATAAAAAGTCTTTTCTTCATGATGCACCTCCAAAGAAAATGATGGACAAAAACGGACTCGACTAAACTTAACTAAGCAAAACCTGTGCCGATTCATCAAATGGGTTATCTTACTGATATCATTGAGAGAGAGAGAGAGAGAGAGAGAGAGAGAGAGAGAGAGAGTCAAAATGATAATTTCTGTAAATTATGTCCAATTTATTGACGCATTTTTCCGTGAGTTCGCGGTTTGACAATATACCCATATCGTATTACAATATAGACATAACGTATTACATGGAGGCATAAATGACATACGCAAGGGTTTCGCCAAAATATCAGGTTGTAATTCCTAAAGACGTGAGAAAAGCGGTCGGCATCAAGCCAGGGCAAAGGCTTATGATATATGCCAAAGACAATGTCATCTATCTTATTCCTGAAGTGGCATCAGCGCATTTAAAAGGCATATGCCGAGGTATGGATGTCGCAGGGGTCCGCGATGAGGAAGAAAGAATATGAACGTCATAATAGATTCGTCCGCATGGCTGGAATATTTCATAGGCGGCCAAAAGTCGGGAACGATTTCGAAATTTCTTAGGCACCCGCACAAGATAATCCTTCCCTCAATTGTGACATACGAAGTCTATAAGAAAATAAGAAAGGAAAGGGGCGAACAGATGGCGGTGCTGCTGCTTGCGCAAATGGAGCGGTTTTCACAAAGTGCAGTGTCAATTGATCAAGGTCTTGCCGTTAAAGCCGCGGACGTGAGTCTCGAACATAATATTCCAATGGCGGACGCCATGATATATACGTGCGCGCTTTTTTCAGGTTCAATCGTCGTCACCATGGATTCGCACTTCAAGGGGCTGCCGCAGGTGAAGTTCATTGCTTAGCACCCACTGCCTTCTTTAGTCGTTCGACTGCTTCATTCACTGCTTCGCATACAGCGCGCGAGGAGATGGTAGCGCCGGTTATTGATTCGATGTCTCCGCCATCCTTGTCCACCTTTACAGGCACCTTCTTGCCGTCGAACTGCACCTGAAACCAAGGGCGCAGACCTGGCTCGTCAGGGCTTGAGCCGGTAATCACAGTGCCCCAAGTTTTCTTTGAAAGCAGCTCTTGTATCTTATCGCCAAGGCCTGGGGTTTCTTTTTGTGCAAGCACCTTGATGCCCTGTATGACAAAATTGCTGTCCACGCCTACCATTACTTTTATAACGCTCGAGTAGCCGGTTGCAGATCCTTCAACCACATAACCTACGGCATTCTCACCTTTCATGGCAATGCGATACGAAAATTTGTGTCCGTCCACGCTTGCTTCTCTAATATGAAATGAATCTGCAGAGGGCAATACGATCTTCAGCGCTGCTTCGGTCTCTTTATCCTCGATCGCTTTTCTGCCCTTTTGGGTAAGCGCCCCCAAGCCCGCAAGCGATCCTGCGGATATCACCGAAACAATCACAAGCACGAGCGGAAACTTGAGCCAATCAGGCATTTTTTGCGCCATGTTTTAATTCTCCAAAGAACCGCGGTATGGTTATTTTATCGATTAGCCATACCACTGTGTTCATGATAAGTATTGAATAACAAACTCCCTCAGGATAACCGCCATACAGACGAATGACAGCAACCAACACGCCGCAGCCTATGCCGTAGAAAGCCTGACCTTTCGACGTTAGAGGGCTTGTCACCATATCCGTAGCCATGAAAAAGGCGCCCAGCACAAGCCCTCCGGACAAGGCCTCTGCAATCGCGCGTGAAAAAAGAAAACCAGGTTCAGCCCAATAGCGTCCGCCCCAAAGCGTATAATATCCACCACTACCATCAGGAACAGGAAGCATGACCGTAAGGATCATGACCGTGAGTATATACGCGAGCGGCAGACGCCAATTGATGTATTTTTTTATGATCAATAAACTTGCGCCAATGAGGAGGGCAAGCGCTGAGGTCTCGCCAATGCAACCAGGCACATTGCCTAAAAATAGTTGGCCGAGCGAGTAGTGTTCAAAGAACGCAAAAGGCGCTGACTTCATAACCGCGCAGGGCGTAGCCCTTGTCACTGCATCGGCACCAAATATACTGCCTGAAAATACGTGCTGTAGAATGGGCCACTTTGCCATGACTATTGCGCCAGAGTATGCAGCGAGCAAAAATGCTCTTCCTGCCAAAGCCGGATTCCATATGTTAAAACCCAGCCCGCCAAATGCGTGCTTGGCCACAGCTATGGCAAAGAAGCTGCCCACTATCGGCGCATATATAGGCACATTGGGCGGCAGGCACATGGCAAGCAAAAGTCCTGTAACAACTGCCGAGCCATCAGAAACGGTTATGGGCGCGCCGCGAAAGCGCTGTATGACAGCCTCAGTAACGACCGCCGTGATGATGGATACAACTGTAACTGCGATTGCATACCACCCAAAGTTGATTGCTGCCACGATCATCGCCGGCACAAGGGCAACGACCACGCTCCACATGATGCGCGGAATGGAATCTTTAGTTCCCAGATGCGGCGCCGGCCCGACCACCAGCTTATTTTTAAATAGTTGCTCACTCATAACGCATATCTTTCATTTCATGAATAGCATTTCCCTGCCCGTGCCCTTGCCCGCTTTTGCATCTCGTCCTGGTCACTGGTTACTGATCACTGGTCACTGTTTTTTTGCCTTCCAGGCGGCATATTCCGCCTTTGCTTTTTTTACATAGTGCACGATAGGCCTGTGCGCAGGACACGCAAACGTGCATGTGCCGCATTCCATGCAGTCGAGCACATGCAAGTGCTCATATTTTTCTACCTCGCCTGCTTCAATCGCCTCCACCATATCTGCAGCCATGCCCCGAAGCGGGCATACTTCTATGCATCTTCCGCAGCGTATGCAAGGCCCGGGCATAAAGTTGGGAATCTTTTTTAGAGCGAGTATTCCCGATGTGCCTTTGACCACCGGCAGATCAAGCGCAGGCACAGCCAGCCCCATCATAGGACCGCCAAGAACGACCTTCTTTGTCTTCTCATCAAGCCCCTGCCGCGCGAGCAAATCCTTTATTGGAGTGCCGAGCGGCACCATGAGGTTTGCGGGTCTTGCCACGCCGTCGCCTGTGACGGTGACCACGCGCTCCACCAAAGGCTTGTTTTCAACCACTGCCTCAAAGACCGCAAAGGCCGTGGCAATGTTTTGCACAACAACGCCCACATCAAGCGGCAGCCTGCCGGGCGGCACCTGTCTGTTTGCCAGCGCATCTATCAGCTGCTTCTCGGCGCCTTGGGGATATTTAACTTTCAATAGCTCTGTTTTGATATCGCTATCAGACCAAAACATATCGCGCATCTTTTCAAACGCATCGCGCTTGTTGGCCTCCACCCCCACTATGGTTCGCGAAACTCCAAGTACCTTTGCGATAATGCGTATGCCTTCGGCAATGCCCTTTGATCGCTCCAGCATGATCCTGTAATCGCAAGTGAGATAGGGTTCGCATTCTATGCCGTTTATGATGAGCGTATCTATGGGGCGATCAGCTGGAGGAGACAGTTTAACGTGCGTAGGAAAGGCCGCGCCGCCAAGGCCAACCACACCGGCATCGCGTATGAGTGCCCTTATGTGGTCTACTCCCATGTTCTTCCAATCGCGCCTTACGCACAAACCCCCTGCCCACTTCTGCTCGCTGTCTGATTCGATTATTATATGGTCGCACAACTGGCCGAGCGCCGTGGTCTGTTTTTCTATTTTCACAACTGTGCCGGAAACAGATGCGTGCACTGGTGAAGACACATAGCCGTTGGCCTGGGCCACTACCTGCCCTTTAGAAACTTTTTCGCCCTCTTTGACCGAAGTTTTGGCAGGCGCGCCTATATGCTGGATGACAGGCAACACTACGAGCAAAGGCGTTTCAATGCGCTCGATGCGAGCATCCTTTGAAAGCCTCTTCATTTCATCAGGATGTATGCCACCTGTTTTAAATGTTTTCATAATATTTAGTGATCAGTAACCAGTGATCAGTGACCAGTGATCAGTGACCAGTGATCAGTAGAAACAACCATAACACTCTGTATTTTACTGGTCACTAGTCACTGGTTACTGGTCACTGGTTTTACCGGCCACAGGCCGAGTTCTTTTCTGGATTTTCTAAAGTTCATTATCGTGCCTGTCGGGCATTCCTTTACGCACATGCCGCATGATGTGCACTTCTCATAATCAAATATCGCAAGATTTTTTTCTATGTGAACCGCATCGAACTTACACACTGTTTCGCATTTCTTGCATGCAATGCATCCGACCTTGCATACCTTGCGCACATCTTTGCCTTTGTCCGTTGATGTGCAACGCACATGAACGAGTTTGGAAAGGGATATCAGTTCAAACAGATTCTTCGGACATGCCCCAACGCACTTGCCGCATGCAGTGCACTTTGCTTCATCCACCTCGGGAAACCCATTCACCATGTGAAGCGCATCAAACGGGCAAACTATTGCGCAATCGCCAAAACCAATGCATCCAAACAAGCAGGCCTTTGGTCCACTGTGTAAGAGATTGGCTGCCTGACACGTTGTAACACCTTGATATTCATAACGATCTTCAACATCCCTACCCTGGCACCTTAGCATTGCTACCTTCTTATCAGTCACCTTTGCCTCAAGGCCCATGATGTCTGCAACCAGGTGTGAAACCTCAGCGCCGCCTGGTATACAGCCAGCAATATCTGCTGAGCCGTGGACTATTGCCTTGGCAAAACCGCCGCAGCCGGCAAAACCACATGCGCCGCAGTTTGCACCGGGCAGTGCGTGCTCTATGCGACCTACTCGCGGATCAATGTGTACGCGAAAGACCCTTGAGGCCACAAAAAGCCCAAAGCCAAAAAGAATACCGAGAAAGCCTAATATAATGATAGGTGGCAACATAATTCAGTGATCAGTAACCAGTGACCAGTAGCAGTAACAGTAACCATAAATTCCTGTGTTTTGCTGGTCACTGGTTACTTGTCACTGGTAACTGCCTTATTGTCCCATTCCGGAAAAACCCATAAACGCAAGCGCCATGAGCCCTGCGCATATAAACGCAATGGGCGCGCCCTTTAATGCATCTGGCACCTCAGCATAATCAAGCCTCTCGCGCACACCGCTCATAAGAAAAATCACCAGCAAAAATCCCACTCCACCGCCAAATCCTTGAAGTATGGTTCTAAGAAAACTATCTCCAACGTTCGAAAGCATTCCAAAGTCTTTGATATTTAGCAGCGCAACTCCAAGCACTGCACAGTTTGTGGTTATGAGAGGAAGATATATGCCCAGCGATTCATAAAGCGGAGGAATCACTTTCATAAGAAACATCTCAACGAGCTGCACTAAGGTTGCGATGACGAGTATGAACACGATGGTCTGAAGAAAGGTGAAATCAAAATCAGAGGCAGGCCTGCCATTGCCCATCATTATATAGAAGATGTTATGCTCTGTGGGCGCAAGCAGATATTGATAAACAACCCACGACACTGCCGATGCCATGGTCATCACGAATATAACGGCAAAACCCATGCCCGCAGCCTGCTGCCTGCGCTTGGATACACCGATAAACGGACACAGGCCCAAGAACTTGGCCAGGATGAAATTGTTTACGAGTACGATCGATATGAAAAGTAATGCATACGATTGCATCATATACCCCTTAAATTCCAAGCATCACTACTGTTTGCTTGATTTAGCTGGATGTCATTGCGAGCAAAGCGAAGCAATCCCCATCAGATCACTGTTTGTTTGAGATTGCTTCGTCGCCTAACGCTCCTCGCAATAACACCAAGACAGCACGTTGTTGTTTCTCAAGCTGCCTCTGCTTCCGCCAATTCAAAAATCCCATTATGAAAGCGATAACAAAGAATGCGCCTGGCGCCATCACCATGACCGCTGCCGGTTCTATGGAGCCTTCAGGCGAATAAAACGACGCGATCGTGATATCCCAAAACTTGCCCGAGCCGGTTACCTCGCGAATAAAAGCCACTATCCCCAGCGCCAGTCCAAAGCCTAAACCCATGCCCAAACCATCTAAGACCGAAGGCAGCACAGAATGATGTGACGCACACGCCTCTGCCCTGCCCAATATAATGCAGTTGACCACGATAAGTGGGATGAAGATGCCCAGCGCCGCATTTAGCGCAGGAAGATACGCGCCCATCACCATCTCCACCATGGTAACAAAGGTGGCAATCACCACAATGTAACAGGGAATGCGGATCTTGTGGGGAAAATACCTGCCAAAAAGGGATATGATGGTATTGGACGCAACGAGAACAAAACTGGCCGCAAGCCCCATGCCCACAGCGTTTTTTACTGAAACCGAAACCGCAAGGGCAGGACACAAGCCCAGCATGAGGATCAAAACCGGATTTTCGCGCCACAGCCCCTTGGTGAATTCGCGCTTCATTGAAGCCCCCAAAACAAAGTCCGACTGTTATACTTGAGCCAACCTAAATATCAAGGGGACGTTTCTCCACCTGTAACGACTTGAATTGTAATATGAATAAAACAAAAATTCGCATTTTTGGAACTTCTCATATGGTAATCAGCTTTTATTACAAGTTCCAAAACTCACTTTTTTATATTAATAGTTTTTTAAAATTAACGAGTTATGTAAAGAAAAACGTCCCCTAAAAGGTGTGCACATTATCAGCCCACATGCCGGAAAGGCGCAGCCGGGAAAGGAGTGAGAAAGATGCCCATACGTGCCAAATGCCATCCTTTTTTTCTACTAGCAGGGCCTTGCATTCAGGCAGCTGTTTTAGGAGCTTGGTAGCCCCCTCTTTACCCAGAACCATAATCGATGTGGCCAAGGCATCAGCATCAGTGCCCGTGCCTCCTATCACAGTGGCTGCCACCAAACCGTTATTCACCGGCCGACCAGTACGGGGATCTATAATATGCGAATATCTCTTTCCGTCTATGGTTACAAATCGCTCGTAGTTTCCAGAGGTAACTACTCCGCCTTCTGACACATCGACTGTGCCCATAAGCTCTTTGCGCCCAGAAAACCTGGGATCTGCGATGCCGAATGTAAAGGTGCCATCGCCGAAAGTAAGTGCATTGCCGCCTGCATCTATAATTGCCCTCTTGACACCCCTCTTCTTTAAAAGCTTTGCAACTTCATCGGCAATCCACCCTTTTGCAATAGCACCAAAGTCCAAAGCCATGCCTTGTTTTGTAAACAGCACCCTGCCATCGTCAGTATATGAGATATATTTAAATCCGACGCGCTTTCTGGCATTTGCCACTTCTTCATCAGTTGGAAGAGATTTTGTTTTTTCAGCGTTTTTCCAAAGCTCGATGAGCGGAGTCACAGAAGGATCAAACGCACCTTTGCTCAAGACATGCCATTTGCCGGAGCTCATTAAAATCGAAAATAGATCCGGACTCACCTCAATAGGCACAACCGTTCCCGCCTGATTGATCTTTGTAAGCTCGCTGTATGCATCATAACGGCTGAACACATGTTCAAGGGCAGCAACGCGCGCCTTTACAGCCTCCATGTCATCGCGAAACTCAGATGCGCTGCGGCCGTAAGCCACCACCTTAAACGGTATCCCTCCCATAGGATAGAACACAGCCTCCTGCCGCCTGCTCCTGCTCACAAGGATCAAAACAGCAATGCCTATAACTATTCCTATGACGATTGATATCTTAAGAAGTTTCATAGTGTCGCAATACCATAGTTATGTTTTATGCAATATCCTATACCTCGTACCCCTACCCAATCCAATCCGCTCGATCTTTTTTAAACGCAATAATTTATCAATCACCTGGTTGACTGTGGGGCGTGCAACGCCTGCATGTTCAGCAATTTCCTTTGGTGTTGCCTCCTCGATCTGCTGTAAATATTCCCATATCGCCAACTGTTTCTTGGATAACAATTTTTCTATATTCGCATCGGAGAGCAGTGCCACAGCTAGTTTAGACTGCTCAAGAACAACAGTCAGAAAAAAATATAGCCACGGTTTGATATTCTCGCTCTTCGTATTGATCATTTTCTGACTCTTCCGAAGCGCTACATAATATTCAGACTTATTATCTTCGATCAACTTTTCATGAGAAACATAGGGCATATAAATATAACCAGACCTCAGCATGAGAAGATTCGTTAAGACACGCGAAAGACGGCCATTACCATCTTGGAATGGATGGATGTTTAGAAATTCTACAAGAAAGTTGCCTATGATCAAAAGAGGATGAAATTCTTCATTCGATAATGCTTCATTCGTCCACTCAGTCAATTCCTGCATAGCCTTAGGAGTGAGATATGCTGGAGTAGTATCAAATAGTACTCCGATCGACTGCCCAGCTTCATCGATCATATGAACCTTATTCTCACGCTTCTTGTAGTCACCGCGATGCATCTTATCTTTGTCTACGTATTTAAGCAATTCGCTGTGAAAGTGTTTGATGGATCCCTCTGATAATTTAAGACGCCTCCATGAGGAAAAAATGTTGTTCAACAACTCGTAATAGCCTTGAACCTCCTGATGATCCCGATCTTGAAATGTCTGAATGCTTATTCCACGCATCATCTTTTCGATCTCAGCGTCAGAGAGCTTTGCACCTTCGATGCGAGTTGATGCGCCAGTTGATGTTACGAGCACCGACCTTTTTAGGCGTCCCAAGACCTGTGGGCTGAGTTCCGCTCCAGAGATCCATCGTCCCTTGCATTCATCTATTTGAGCAATGAGAGACCAGAGTTTATTAGGAAGCTGATTTAATCGGCGTTTATAATGGGCTTGTTTCATATGTTTTAACTATATAAGATTATATAAGATTCGCAAGCGCAGATTGCATCTCGGACTCTTGATAAAAGGGGGATTTGTTGCGTAGCGATTTCATATATCGCGCAACTATATGTTTTATAATGATATTTTTATCGACCTGAGCACCTCCGGGTTTCGTATGTTTTTAACTATATAAGATTATATAAGATTAGCTATGAACAAAAAGTGCCAGTCACGGTTGGTTTCGCCCACCGCAATTATGAACTTAAGATGTTTCATAAGACCCCAACTCTATGATTAACATTTACGACGTCAAGCAAAAGAAAAATTAGCTAGGAGCATTGGTTTTGGTTCTAGCGCCTTCATGCAGGATCGGGTAGATCGATTTGCTAGACGCTGCGTTCGCACGATTTTGTTTCGGTCTCAGTTTGCCATCGCCGACGGAACTCGCCGAGCACTCAAGCTACATTGTTTAACAGTAAAATTCTTGAGTGCTCGGCTCAAACATCCGTCGGCGTCGTGCAATAAAGGCTTCTAGCATGGCACGACCGGCAAACATTCGCCGAACAAAATCGGCTCTCTCCGCGATATCGCAAATCGACCCACCCGATCCTGCATAGCAGTGAACATAAACTGTTCGCATGTACAATTTTCAGAGGGCGGGCTTGCTTGCATAAGTAGTTTTCGTTAGTCGGCTTGGGGTGGTGCTGGGTAGGGGGACCCAATTTCGCCAGCAGGCTGTGATAGGGCTTGCCATAAGCACCATGCTGACTCAGCCGATGCCGAAATTGGGGGAAAGCCCAGCGACAGGCCCCGAAGCCGACGCGAGAAAAACTCTGGCAAGCCTGCGGGCAGAATAATTTGCACATGCCCATGAGACCGGCATCTGACTTTACAAGGCCAAGGTCATATGGATATATAGCGGTTCGCGATGTGTAGAAAACTCCTTACATTTCTTGCCGTCTTAATAATTTTGCCGGCTGCTGTGCTTGCGGCGATCCCTGCGCCAAAGGGTTTTGTAAATGACTTTGCAAACGTGCTTTCTGCGGACACGAAATCCAAGCTCGAAGGCATGCTCAGCGCATTTGAAAAATCCACGACCAACGAGATAGCAGTGGTCACCGTGCCATCCCTTGATGGAGAACCGGTTGAAAACGTTGCTGTATCGCTCTTTAAGAAGTGGGGCATCGGAAAAAAGGGAAAGGACAACGGCGTGCTCTTTCTGGTGGCGCCAAACGAGCGCAAAATGCGCATCGAAGTGGGCTATGGCCTCGAGGGCGCAATAAACGATGCGCTAGCCGGAAGGATAATGGATGAAGCCGTAATCCCCAGATTCAAGACTGGCGATATGGATTCTGGAATCGCCTCAGGCGCCATGACCATCGTTAAGGTAATATCCGCAAAAGAAGGACTTGGCTTTGATGCAGACACAGCGTATGGCGCAGGCGCTGCGATGCTCGCTCCGATGATCAAAGAAAAAAAGAGCGGGCCCCTTGGCATTATCGCAAAGATCATTATATTCCTGGTCATGGCCTATCTTTTCATCCGCCATCCATGGCTGTTTCTCATCTTTTTAAGCGGCATGGGTCGTGGTGGCGGAGGTGGGCGCGGATTCAGCGGAGGTTTTGGCGGATTTGGCGGCGGCTTATCTGGAGGTGGAGGAGCAAGTCGAGGGTGGTAAAGTTCAGGGATAAGCGGTAAGGGGTAAGCGTTAAAGGAGAAAACAATGACACCTCACGAACTAGCACATGAATTGGAACGCATTTATGGTGAGAATTTAAAGGCTGTAGTTCTCTATGGTTCTGCTGCTGGCAGGGATTATTCTAAAAAATACTCTGACTATAATGTCTTTTGCGTGCTCTCTGAGGTTTCGCCAGCTATGCTCTCAAAAGCAAATGGCACGCTGAAAAAATGGATGAAAACAGGCAACCCTGCCCCTCAATTCTTTTATCCCGAATATATAGAGCGCTCTCTTGATGTGTTTCCCATGGAGTTTTTGGACATGGAGGATAGACATGAGGTGCTCGTGGGCCGCGATCCACTGCAAGGAGTTCAAATCGATTTTCGCAATTTAAGGCACGAATGCGAAAGCGAGCTTCGCGGCAAGCTCATTCATCTGAGGTCGTTCTATGCTGCCAACTGTCACAAGCCCAAACACATCGCAAAGATAATGGTGGATTCGTTTCCAACCTTTGTTGCTGCGATGCGCGGCACCATGAGGCTTTTGGGAGAAAAGCCTCCTAACGATACAAAAGCATTGGTCGAGATGATTGGCACGCGCGTGGATTTGAACCCCCAGATCTTTTTCGATGTCATCGATATCAGAAGCGGTGCATCTTTTCTGCCGCGCGGCGATGATGCACTAGAGCATTTTGAGCGCTACTTGACAGAGCTTAGCGCGCTGACTAGGTTTGTTGATCAGTTGAAAATATAAATGCAGTCCCTCTACTTTGTAAGGAGGGGCTAGGGGAGGTAGATCTACCCCACCCTAACCCTCCCCTTACAGAGACTGTGTCGCAATAGGGGAGGGTTCAAAGTTCTTTGACAAAAAAATATGAGAGGGCAGTGGAAAGCAATGCTTCAATATATTAATGATATGCTATAGTTTTTTTCCGAAAGGAGCAAGGTTATG
>JBDRBN010000057.1:0-5079 GCA_043822785.1 Pseudomonadota bacterium | reverse complement strand
CACAAGGATAAAACAGAAGAGAATATGGACTGACATCACTCGAATATTTGGCCGGTAGTATTTTGTAACAAAATTCTCATATTTTTTTGTCAAAGAACGTTTATATCAAGTCACCCTCCCCAATTGCGACACAGTCTCTGTAAGGGGAGGGTTAGGGTGGGGTAGATAGGACAAGAAATACAAAGAAAGGATAATCACTATGGGTATGATACGTTGCCTCTTAAAGTTCATCTTCTTCATTGTAGAGAAGGTCATGGCAGAGCTTGCGCTGCTTGCAGCTCTTCTCTCTATCACAGAGACGGGATCCTATGTTGACAGAGTGATAGGCGGGATGCTCGATATCCTATATGCGATATATGGCTTTGTTCACGCCTATGTTGCAAATATAAGTTTTAGGGAGTTTATGACCACGCTTAGCACCGGCATCATAAAGCAGCTGGCTGCTATTGGCGACAACATTCAGGCTGATCCAAGGCGTGCCCTCATCGCCATTATCGCTACATATGTGACATACAAGGTGATTCCGCTTCTGCTTAGATTGATAAGGAAGAAGTTGCTTAAAGGAAAGAAGGGCGATGATGAGTCACAAAACATGGGCGATAGGAGTAAGATGGTAGAGGAGCTATACGAGGATCAGCATACTCCATCAGACCACAATGCCGCATTTTAAAGGGGATATGCTTGATATTTTTTCTGTAACCTGATGGGATAATAACTCTGCTTTGCTTTGATAAGCCCTTCTATGCCACTGTCTTCTTCGCGATTGATAAATTCAAAATTAGATAGAGGGTTCTCGGCAAACCATTTGTTTATGAGCTGGTAGAGCCCTTTTATTTCTGTTGTTGCCTTTTCAAAGTGCACAACCGCTGTATTGTCATTGAGCCTGTCTGCTATGCTAAATGCTTCTATGTTTCCATCCACACGTATTGCTCCGCCCATTACGTTAAGGGCTTCATAATTATCAAATAGATCATTGAGGGCGAGGTGTTCGTAATGAAGGTCTGGATGTGTATTATGTCTATGAGCTTTTTTCCAGCGCTTTAGCATGTCTCTTACTTCTTCGATATTGCTCCCTGCGATTTCTTCATACAAGCAGTTATGAGCACCTAAACATTGATTGATGAGATTTCTCTTTCTGTGGTATTTGCGGCCTTCGAGTTTAGCAATATCTCTTTGAAGGTAGATATAATCAAAATTATTTCTATCTTCGGCAATCTGCCAATGCCCATCACAAAGCGTTGCAACAGCTTTATCAGTAAGAAGTCCAATGGCAGTGAGGGGTTTATCCAGCAATGTGGATGTGTCTCTGAAAGCATCTGTAATAGATATATGGCCCAATGGAGTTCCGTATATGAATATTTTATTTTGGCTCTCAAGGAGGATGATGAGGGATTCATCTATTTCAACTGCCATAACTGGATTCGCATGTCTCCAGATGTATAGGCTTGCAAAAGTGTGCTCGCAGATTTCCGGAGCATACTTATTAAAGTATGAATCATAAATTTCCTTGTGATCAAGCGTAATGGGCCCTAGATTCTTTATCATCATTTCCCCGAGGGGTGGAAACACCCGACCCCTCAATTTGGTTATTGCTACTATTGGGAGAAGTTATTAACACTCCCATAATAGTGTGGACAGATGACACAGGATCATGAGCCGAGACAAGGAAGATGAACAAAAAAAGGGGAGGCGTAGCCGTAGCTACGTTGAGTCTTTTTTTGTGAAAGCTGACGCAGTCGCAGGCCATGAGCCGAAGTCAGATGTTTATACTATTATGGGACTGTTAATAATATCAATATGCTTGTAATAAAATCCAAACGCACAGGATGTAGTTGTAAAAAGTGCCAGGAGTGCTGCAGGCGCGAGCCAGGGTGGTTTGTGCCTGAAGAGGTGCCTATAGCTGCCATGTTTTTGAATTTCACAGAGTCTGATTTTATCTCACGATTTTGCGAAGAGCATGCCGAAGATGGCGCGCTGGCCATATCTCCTGCCCGCAAACCTGAAAAAACAGAGTGCGTCTTTCTCAACCAGAAAGGTTTGTGCGATATCCATCCGGTTAAGCCTTATGAATGCCGCAAGGTGTTTGGATGTGACACAGCTTCCCGCCATAAAAGGATTAGGGAGATGATAAAGAGGAGATGGAGGTAAAATGCATGAAGTATTAAAATTCGAAGACGTGAATCAATGCATGGATGTGGCTGCCAAGTTTATCTGCAAGCATGCAGTGGCCAGCATTGAAAAACATGGCGTGTTCACCTTTGCCCTAGCAGGGGGCAATACGCCAAGGTCATTGTATCGGGCTCTTGCCAAGCTGCCATATCGAAATGACATGCCTTGGCAAAAGACACAGGTGTTCTGGGGCGATGAACGCTATGTTCCAAATGATCATCCTGACAACAACTTCAAGATGGCATATGAGGAGATGCTATCAGGCCTTTCTCTGGATGAGCATCAAATCCACAGGGTGCCTGTTGAGGAGCCAACAGTTGAGAAAGCTGCAGATGCATACGAAAAGGATCTGAGACAATTCTTTGATAGGATGGCTGGAGAAGATGAGGAGAGGCGCAATGATCCGTTTCCTCGCTTTGACCTCATCCTTTTGGGCATGGGCGCAGATGGTCACATCGCCTCTCTTTTTCCAGAGAGCCCCGCTCTTAAAGAAAAGAAGAAGTGGGTGGCGGTGGAAAAAAAGCCTGGCGCTCCTCCGCACGTTCCCCGAATTACGCTTACTGTTCCGGTAATAAATAACGCTGCATGCGTTACTTTCCTCGTCACTGGCAAGGAAAAACATGAGCTGGTGAGCCGCATCGCAGATGGCATAGAGGGCGCGCCGCCTGCAGCCCAGATAAGCCCGGTGGGCTCGCTGGTGTGGTTTATATCTAGCTAGCGTTGCTTGTCATCCTGAGGCGAAGCCCTGCACCGTACGGTGCAGGGCGAAGCGAAGGATCCCCGTATGCCGAGGCAACAGCGCCTGTCATCCTGAGGCGAAGCCCTGCACCGTACGGTGCAGGGCGAAGCCGAAGAATCCCGGTATTTTCCTGTTGCGTCATACGAATTCTGTTTTTTGGTTTATGAAATGACACTTGACTCTCCATTTGCATATGGTTAGAATTATAACCATAGGAGGTTATTATGAAGTCTATTAAGGCTACGGACGCAAAAAAACATTTGCTCGAGCTTATCCGAGATACTGATGAATCTTTTGAACGCTATATGATTACTAGGAATGGGGAACCAAAAGCCGTTCTCATGTCGGTTGATGATTACGAGGGCTGGCTTGAAACCCTACAGATCATGAGTGATAAGGACGCTCTAAACGAAATTAAAAAGGCGCGGAAAGAACTCGATGCAGGAAAGGGAGTGTCGTTTGAAAAAATTTTGGAGAAGTTAAGTGCGTAAATATAAAATAATATTCGCTCCGATTGCCGAAAAACAATTCATGCAATTGACAAGAGTTGTTCGCATTCGAGTTGCTCAGGCCATTGCAAAACTCGCAGATGAACCTTTTCTTGGCAAACAACTCAAAGGGCAGCTTAAGGATTATCGATCATATAGAGTTGGGGATTATAGGGTCATATATTTCATTCGCCATCATCAGATCCAAGTCGAGATCATCAGAGTAGCTCACCGAAAAGAAGCATATAAATGAGGGGTCGGGGAGTTCTTGTCATCCTGAGCGAAGCCCTGCACCGTACGGTGCAGGGCGAAGCGAAGGATCCCGGTATTTTCCTATAGTAATTTCAAGATGTTACGAATTGCTCCGTCATACGCACATCGCACAGACTTTTGCTCCGTCATACTTTTTCAAAAGAATTTCTCGGCCCAAGTTATCAATCGCTCTGCATCCTGCGCTACGCGCTGTGCTTCTTTTGCGGTAACAAGCGAAGGTCCATATTCAACATGGCTCTTTATATTGATGATCCTTCTGAGCCTGATGAGATCTGGAAGCATATCTTTCGAAAGTGATTGTTTAAGAAGCTCGACGGCATCGATATGATGGCTGCTGGTGCAGCGCTTACCCGCAATAGATACAATTACAGCATCGTTTGCGCTGATGGCGGCATGCACACCGTCTATCACAGCAGCATTCCAGTTCTCCATAATCAAATTATTTCTCATGCTCTCGATCAACTCTTTTGCCCTTTTCATGTAGTTTGATGCATCACTTTTTTCTACTGCAGATGATTTAATCTTTTTGGATATCATAACCTATTACCTCACTTAGTGTCCGCCCTGCGATGGTTCTGCCTTCGCGGAATATATTTCTCATCAGACCTTCAGATTTCTTTATTGCTGTTTTAAAATCTGAAATGGAGATAATCTTCGGAGATGTGTGAATGCCAAAGATTTCGAACACAGAAGAGTTAAGATTTAATATATCATCCAAAAAGCTTGGGTCATATTGCTTGTCCTCGTAAATGAAGAGAAGATCGAGGTCGCTTTCTTCGTGCTCCTCACCTTTTGCAAAACTGCCATAAACGATTACGGATAAAGGAGGCGTGGGAAGCTTTTCTATATAAAACTGTCCTACGAGCTCAAGCCACGAATCCATTTTATTCCACATTGGTATTAAGCAATCAGACAGAAACCAGTGTTTTCTACTAATGGAATAGAGTTTGGCCCTGCCGACTGTTTTTGCGGTTATAAGATGAGAGGTCTCGAGTTTCTTGAGAGAATTGTGAGTGGCTTGCGGAGAATATCCGATCCTTGACGCAATTTCCCTGCCGCTTATGACGTCAGGTAAAGCATACAATAGACGAAGGATAGATAAGGCAATCTTGTTTCCCAATATGTCATTAAGCGATTCCATATAGACATATATCCTTTAAAAATGACATATGTCTATTTAAATAGGCATTGTATGCTATGTCAAGGAATTACTCCATCAGACTTTTAAGCCCATGATATTAAAAGGAAATCAAATTGCTCCGTCATACGCACATCGTACGCACATCGCACAGACTTTTGCTCCGTCATATGTATTCCAAATTCTTGTCATCCTGAGGCAACAGCGCCTGTCATTCTGAGGCGAAGCCCTGCACCGTACGGTGCAGGGCGAAGCCGAAGAATCCCGGAGTT
>JBDRBN010000056.1:0-3210 GCA_043822785.1 Pseudomonadota bacterium | reverse complement strand
TTTACGCAGGTTTGCCGAAAGGACACCAGTTATGGTAATTCCGGCCCTGCTTGATCCCTTCGAGATAGTTCTGGACAAGCGTGGTTTTACCAATCTGACGAGGGCCACAAATGAATGACATCCTGCCATACAGGAAGCCCTCATCGAGCGCCCATTGCCTTAATATATGGTTAATCTCCATGAGGCTATTTTCTATAATAGTGGAAAAAAGTCAAGGCCATTTTTCATTAGGGTAGAAAATAGTCACTTCAACCCAGCCTTGCGCAGGGTATTAATGACAAGGTCCCTGTCGGCCTGGTTTTTATAAGGCCATGTCTTTGACGCATATTCTACAGTGAACTTGGGATGTATCCTGAGGACTTCAGCAGCCTCAGCGCGGGCCTCCTTTTCACGGCCTAATGAACAATACGCTATAGCTAAAGTGATGCGACCAACCAGATCGTCGGGGTTTTTAGGGAGCGCTTTTTTACAAATAGCGATTGCTTTCTCAAACTCTCCTATAAAGGTATAGCTGAGAGCTAACTGATATAAGTAACTGGCCGGCGGCATGGGATTCAGACGGATCGCCCTTTCATACATCGAAATAGCCTCCTTGGCCCTGCCCGCAAACCTTAGAATTACCCCTAAAGTATATATAGCATCTGCTGAATTGGGAGCGAGTAAGACAGCACGTTCGCATTCCTCAATGGCCTTATCATGCTGCCTTTTGAGAAGATAGATAGTGCCCAATATCCTGTGTGGGCCGTACAAGGTATCATTCATGGCGAGGGCTTTTTGTGCCAATTTAAAGGCACTCGCCAAAGACTCTTTTGGAGATTTACTCCAGTTAAAGAAAACATCAAGTATATGGGTCTTACCCAGAAGCACATATGCACTTGAATACTCCGGGTCCAGTGCCATAGCTTCCTCAGCCCTCTGTCTGGATAGAAGATTATCATCTTTATTGAAGCGAAAAAGATGCTCACTCCCCTCTAAGTACTTTAAGTACGCATTGATGTTGTCAGTACGTTTTGCACTCAAGCGTGCCTGCTCCCCTTCCGTCAGTTTCACATGCAACGCCGTAATAATCTTCATCGAGATGTCATCTTGAACGGCAAATATGTCTTTGAGCTCCCGATCATATCGCTCCGCCCACAAATGATGCCCCGTCTTCGCATCAACGAGCTGGGCTGTGATCCGCACCTTATCCTCAGCTTTTCGGACGCTCCCCTCAAGTACATACCTCACACCAAGTTCACGCCCTACCTGCTGGACTTTTATGGGCTTACCCTTGTAAGTGAATGTCGAATTGTGGGCAATGACAAACAACTTCGGGGTCTTAGAGAGCGCCGTAATGATTTCTTCCGTAATCCCATCACTGAAATACTCCTGATTCGGATCGACACTCATGTTGACAAAGGGCAGCACGGCGATGGAGGGCTTGTCGGGCAGGGGGAGCGAAGGATTCTCTGGCAACCCGGCCTTGCGAAGAGCGTCTATCGCTCGATCAATATCGGCCTGATTTTTGAAATTCAGTCTTTTTGCGTAATCTTCAAGAAAGAACTCAGGATTTATCCTGAGTATCTCTGCAGCTGCAGTTCGGGCTTCCTCCATTCGACCAGCCATACTATATGCACGGGTCAAGATTAAATGAGAAATCAAATCATTGGGAGCTCTTTGGACTGCTTTTTTACATATAGAAATCGCCTCTTCATGACGCCCCATAAAGGAGTAGGCGTTTCCCAACGATCGTAGGCTAAAACTCGAAGAAAAGGGGTCAAGTCGCACACCTTGTTCAAGCTCATGGACAGCTTCCTCAAAACGGCCCGAGGAACCCAAAGCCAATCCATAAAAGGTGCGAGCTGTAGCTGAACTGGGATTGAGGCTAACAGCTTTCTGGCACTCAGCTATTGCCTTATCATACTGCCCTACCATCACGTAAAGCCAACCTAACAGATCATGAGACCCACCCTCAAGGGTGACAGCTTTCATTGAAAGTTCTACGGCCTTCCCCATAGACTCTTTCGGGGAGTTGGTAGCTTGAAGCCACACATCCAACATATGAGTAAAGCCCAATAAAGAATATGCCGTTCCGTATTCAGGGTCTATGGAAATTGCTTCTTCTGCTAAACGGCGGGAAATAGCATTATCTTCTTTAGTCATCCGCATGTGGTACTCCCGTGCTTGTAATAACTTCAGGTAGGCTTCAAGACTGTCGGTACCTTTTGCACTCAAACGGGCGTCCCCTCCAATCGTCAGTTTTACATGTAATGCCGCTATGATTTGTTTCGTAATATCATCCTGGATGGCAAATATATCTTTTAAGTCACGGTCATAACGCTCAGACCAAAGATGTGTGCCTTTAATGGCATCCACAAGTTGAGCGGTTATACGAACTCTCCCTGCGTCCTTGCGAACGCTACCTTCAAGCACATATCGAATACCCAAGTCCTCTGCAACTTTCTGAACCTTTACTGGCGTCCCCTTGTAAGTGAAGGTCGAGTTTCGGGCAATCACAAACATTTGTTCGGTTTTTGATAGGGCAGTAATGATTTCTTCAGTTAAACCATCACTGAAGTATTCTTGTTTGGGATCGTCACTTAGATTGTAGAACGGAAGTACTGCAATAGATGGCTTATCGGGCAACGGAAAAGCCATTTTCTCCACAGAGGCAGGCTCGACTGATGGACGACGGAAATAGAAATTCCATACAGATAGGGCTCCAGCTACAACAAAGAGAATGACTATGGCCGCTATGGCTTTTCGTTGCCATCTACTAGGTTTTGGTCTTTCCTCTCCTATCACCCTGCCCGCATACTCAGGTTCTATAAGAACCTTATATACACGCACAGGTTCAGCAATGTTTTTTACCGAATGCTCACCCTGATACTCATAGCCAACATCCAGCTTGTTCTTAACCTGGTCGAAGGCTGTTCTTGAGATACAGATTCCTCCACCTTCTGCTAGCCCCTCCAATCTGGCCGCAATATTGACTCCATCCCCATAGATAGTCTCTTCTTCCTCTATGACATCTCCAAGATTGATACCAATGCGAAACTCCATCCTCCTGTTTTCAGGCAGCTCGTCATTTTTTACTTTGAGTTCCTTTTGGATCTCTCTACCCCGCATCGGACAGCGTCCACGACACTCGGAAACTCAGCCAGCAAATTGTCTCCTTTGGCATCTACCACCCGACCGTCATGTCCTTGGATAAGATTTGTCATCACCTCA
>JBDRBN010000055.1:0-3901 GCA_043822785.1 Pseudomonadota bacterium | reverse complement strand
TTTGTGGCAAGGCTGGGATCTCGGCCCAGTTGCGATCTACGCATTTTTTGCCGGCGTAGATGCAGTGATCGTGGGCTTCCGCATCTTTTCGCTGCAGCGCAATGTACACATAGAAATGTCACACTTGATTTAGTAAAGGTGGGCGCATATTGAGAGAAATATGCGGGCGTTCGTAATGATAATACCGTAACCAATCTTCAACCTGCAAGGCAAGTTGCGGGATTTGGGAAGCTTTGTACTTCGCCCAGCCCAAGCACTCCTTACGCAAACTACGGTTGAAGCTTTCGATGAAGGCTTGCTCATTCTTCCTGTACGGTCGTGCAATACGATGACGATCGCAATAAGCACCAACAGCTTGGCTAAACTCAGCTTTGAACTCACTGCCACCATCAGTTTGAATGATCTCTGAAAAGCCGTCAAAGCGTGCAGGCATACAATGCTCCAGAAAGGCTTTGCCATCCAGGGCTTCCAAGGCAGGACGTAAGAGAACATCGCTTTCTTTCGTGAAGATATCTACTGCGGTAAAGGCAAAAACCTCCCCGAAAAGGACTGTATCCATCTGAATGACCTGTCGAGCAGCCTGGGCTGTAGGAACTAAGCCGCGCGGCTTGTTCTTCTGCCATTTCGAGCGTAGTTGATATTTCTCTGAGAGCACTTGGTAGATGGTTGTAACACTGACTTGCAAGTCATATTCCTTTTCAAGAAAGTATTTGATCTTTTGCCCACAACACTGATGATGCTTTTCTCGCAAAGCCCAAATCCGACGTTTTAGGATTGCATCCGCCTTCCGTTTCTGACGCGTGCCTTTCTTGGCTTGCTGATAGTGCTCTAAAAAAGCATCCAAACTGCCATGTTCTTCGATTGCCTGTGACCAGCGAATGATCGTTCGCCGAGAAAGACCAAGGTGTTTTGCGATATGGCTCTTACTTACACCAGCTTCCAGCAGTTCATTAGCAAGGATGATCTTTGTCATTTGTCTCATCTCCATAGTTTCTCATGGAGTGTGACATTTTAAAGTTTAATACAACGTCCCGACAACTTGATGTCCGAGCTGCGCCAAATAGATTGCGAGGTCGCCAGAACCACAGCCAACATCTAAAACTGGATTTGTGGGTGGGTATTTTTCAAGAAGCGCAGCCATTGCGGCTTGAGGTGCGCCAATATCCCAAGGCGGAACATCCTTGTACACGGAATTAAAAAAAGTAAGTGGGTCAGAACCAAATCTACTCAAAATAAATTTCCTTGTATGTTTTCGCGAAGCGCCCAACGGTTTGGCTCAGCGGCGGGCAGTGGGTGGGGCTTGTGGGGCCGAGCAACTCAATTATCGCGCAGAATCCCCAGCGTCAGGTGCATGCTTTGTTAGGCGCGGTTGACCTTGAAGACTCACTAACTGAAAAAAGACACTGCCGCCAACATGACAAAATCTTGACATACAACTTAATCTTTAGCAATGACCAAAAGACACAACCTGCCAAAGCAATTGCTTGTACACGATGTCAGTCAGGTTGAAGTGATTGTTAGAAGTCTTCTTTATTCGCAAATAGCCTTTCATAGCCATCATAAGCAGTAAGTTCTATAAGTTCATATAATATTAGATTGTTTTTTACTAATGGCAATTCATTTATTATTCCTCGAACTCTTTCTTCACTCTCCTCTTCTAATATTAATACTGCATCTCGTTTTGCAACTGTGAACCATATATTGCGAATTATATTATTTTTCTGAAGATTCCATACAATTTGAGCTTCCTCCCGAAGTATGGAGTCGCGGTGTTTCCAATTTACACCTGGATTATCTTTTGTAACTATTAGGAAAATCATAAATTTCATTCTCCTCGATTTAAAATAATAATTCTGTTTTAATAAGCATGCGAATTATTAGAAATCTTTTCTTCTATATTTTTCCTCTCTGAAGCGCCTAACGGTTTGCGTTCGCGAAGCATGGCGCTGGGGCGGGCGTGGATGGCGCCTTGGCGCCAAAGCCCGCTCCAGTGTTGGGCGGCATTTTCGTGATTGGGTGATCTGTGATTCCAGAGCAATCACGATCTAAACAGAAAGGCTGTAGCCAGGTCGGCGATGAAATGGACTCCAATTAATGGGATGAGGCGTCGTCGCCACAGCACAAACACAATTGGAAAACTGCTTATTGCGGCTGTTGCTGCAAGCACACGTGAGATAAGATATTTCTCGTCGAGGATAAACGGCATGGCAAGGTGCTGAATGCCCCAGAAAAATATTACAACCAGAACCGCTATCCATGTCTTTCCAGACAAAACTTCCAGGCGTGGGAGCAAGTATCCCAAGTAGACAAGTTCTTCAGTAACTACCCAAATGATTGGCCAAACGAGTAGGCTATATAACTCACCGAGAGGGGGAAGATTTACAACGGCAATCATGGGAGGAAGGGCAGTCCCGTAAAAGGCCTGAGTGATTACGCTCGCCAGTATGGATGTAGGCGCAACTGCAAGCAAGTAGGCCGGTGTCCAGGCAAGTTGCTTGAGGATATCTTTTCCTTTAGCTCCAATCAAGTCAATGATCTTCATGCCTTCACGGCGGGTCAACAAAACAAGTGCGAACAAACAAAGTATGTCTGTAATTGTGCTGTAAACAGGCCACCATGCAGTTGCGTCTTGCCATGCGTTAGTAGATCCCCCGAATGCAAACAAGCCAGCTGTAAGAGATTGGGAAAGGAAGGCGAATATTAGACGGGCAGGCAGGAAAAGAATCACAGGCCACCACGATAGACCAGATAGAGAGTAAAGGGTTTTTATTGATGCGGTCGTGTTCTTGTCAATGGTTTGAGTCTCTGACATGATTACACCTTTATCTTATATCTTGGCGCAGCCGCCCAACGGTTTGCGTTAGCAGCGGCTGGCGAGAAAACTGCTTGAGAGCAGTATATGCCTGAAGCCAGGAAAATGCTTGTAAATCGCGCAGACTCCCACAAATCCACTGCACGCTGTGTTGGCACGCTTTTTGTTAAACGTGACTTGGGGTTCGGTCTGATACCTTGACTTCGCGTTTGATTCGGGCGCTCAATTGTTTTTCCGCCACTTCCAAGTCATATCGAACCTGTAACCGAAGCCACACCCCTGCACTCGTACTAAAATAACGAGCCAGCCTCATGGCAGTATCTACAGTGATGGCGCGTTGACCATTAACAATTTGGCTAATACGAATCGGTGTAACGCCAATATCATGAGCCAGACGATACTGACTCAAATTGAGCGGTTTCATAAAATCCTCGAGCAAAACTTCGCCAGGGTGAATAGGTGATAAATTATTGTCCATCATATTTTTTCTCATCCGTGATAATCCACAATTTCAACATTTTTTGCTTTGTTATCAGACCATTTGAAACAAATTCTCCATTGGTCATTAATGCGGATACTATGTTGCCCAGCCCTATCGCCTCTTAATTTTTCAAGCCTGTTTCCAGGTGGAGCAAGTAAATCTTGTAAATCTTCTGCGTCATCAAGATAAAGCAGTTTGCGACGAGCAGTGCGCTGAATATCTTTGGGCAATTTGGCCGAGGTTTTGCCGAGAAAGATTTTCTCTGTTTCATCGGAAGCGAAAGATTCAATCACAGGCCAATAGTATCACGAAGCGATAACGTTTTCAAGTGTTCAGGGATGCAAGGGGCGTGCCAACGATTTGTGCCATCGTCCCCGTAGGGGATACCTGCCTGTGGGCGAGACTGGACTCTGTTTGGGAGCAGAGAAAACTCGAAGCCAGAAAAATGCTCCTAAATCGCGCAGAATCCCACACGTCAGGTGCACGCTGTGTTGGGCGGTTTGAATCAACAGACGGCCCCTATCTTTTACTGCGATACTAAAATAATACCATTGGCGAGCATATGAATAAACATTGGAATGGTAAGAGATCTTGTTTTCAGTCGAAAG
>JBDRBN010000054.1:0-28200 GCA_043822785.1 Pseudomonadota bacterium | reverse complement strand
TTTCCCGGTGGCTAAGTTACTGAAAACACGGGGGGCGTTTTTGGAGTGTAGTGAATCGAAGCAGTGCTGCAGTGATTTCGGCAACCTCATCAGCAGCTACCTGCGAAAACAAAGTAGATTTTTCTGGCATGCATTGTGCTTAGCAATATGAGTTATGCCGAGACTTGCACGTATCTTGCCATCGGACGCCATGGTCCACCTGATCGGGCGCAGCAATAACAGTATGCGTTTGTTTCATGATGCCGACGATTTTACCCGTTTCCGCAACACGATCCTTCGGTATCTCAAAGATAGGCCCATCTTCATTCATCACTATGTCTTCATGCACACGCATTTTCATCTCCTGGCATGGGTTGAAGGGACGAGCTGCCTGGCATCGGTGATGAAGGCGATTGCGGTTTCGTACAATCATTATCATCGTCGCCGATACCGGTTTTATGGGCATATCTGGCACAGCCGGTTTCGCAGCATCGTAATTGAAGATGAGGCGCATTGGAGTGCCTGCGGCCGATATATAGAGATCAACCCGGTTCGGGCTGGTATCTGTCACAAGCCGGAAAAATATCCTTGGAGCAGCTACCGGCATTATGCATTTGGCAGGGAAGACGTACTCCTTAATCCTGTCAAAGGAAGAATCGGTTGTGAAGACTGGTTACTTGGCCGCGGTTCTTTAAGCTATAGAGAATTCGTTCAGGCCGGAATCACTATGGACCAGACCGAAATGCGGAAACTGTATTCAAAAAAATAAATGCTTTCTTATCTTATCGAGGAGTTTCCCACCGGGAAACGTCCCCTTTTCCCTTTTCCTTTTCCGAAAGGCGTTTTTACTTTACCTTCGACCCCACCTTAACATCCTTAAGTGGGGTGAGGATGGAGATGGTGTTTTCGTCTGACGCGGCAAGCAACATGCCCTGGGATTCGATGCCGCGCAGTTTGGCAGGTTTTAGGTTTGCAACCACGATGACTTTCTTTCCTATGAGTTCCTCAGGTGAATAGTGCTGTGCAATGCCAGCAACGATCTGCTTTGTCTCGCCAGCAAGATCGATCTGAATCTTAAGAAGTTTGTCAGCACCTTCAACCTTTTCAGCTGAGATAACTTCAGCAACGCGCAGGTCTACTTTGGCAAATTCAGCAATATCTATTTCCATCTTTTTCTCCTCTTCTTTTTTTTTTGGTTTTTCAGAAGCTTTTGCTTTAGGCTTTTCTTCTTTCTTATCTTCGATTCTAGGAAAAAGACCTGCTTTTAATTCTACATGTATTGGTTTGTTAAGCGAACCCCATGTTTGATCTGCTGCATGTGGAGATTGCCCATCGAGCGAGCCTGTTTTTTCAAAGCCCATTGCTTCCCATATCTTTGCTGCTGTCTGTGGCATAAAGGGCAAAAGCATGACCGTGCATGTGCGTATCGCAGACGACACTTCCCACAACACCCTTCCTATATCTTCATTCCTTCCTGCCTTTGCCATCTCCCATGGTTTGTTTTCGTTGATGTGTCTATCAGCCTCTGCGATCACTTCCCAGATAGCTGCGAGGGCTTGATGAAATCCCACCTCGCCGTAGTGGTGGTCCAGCGCATGCGCGACTTTATCTGCAAGGCCTTCTGCGGCGTCCTTGATGGAGCTGCCTTCAGAATAGTTTTTAGGAGGCGCGATCTTTCCATCGCTATAACGGGTTGCCATACCTATGGTTCTGCTCACTAAATTGCCTATGCCGTTTGCAAGGTCGCCGTTGTAGCGCTCTATGAAATGCTCCCATGTAAAATCGCCGTCCCGGCCAAAACCACCCTCGCGCAAAAGATAATAGCGCAAAGGATCTGCACCATATGTATCGATCACATCCATAGGCGTTACCACATTGCCCAGGGTCTTACTCATCTTCTCGCCCTTAAAGCAGATAAAGCCATGGCCAAATATAGTTTTTGGAAGCGGGATGTTTGCGCTCATGAGCATGGCAGGCCAGATCACGCAGTGAAAGCGGGTGATGTCTTTGCCTATCACATGCACATCCGCTGGCCACCACTTTGCAAACTTCTTCTCATCCCATCCATATCCTATGGCTGTTATGTAATTGATGAGCGCATCAAACCATACGTAAACTACATGCTTGGGATCGTGTGGGAGCGCGATGCCCCAATCAAAGGATGAGCGTGATACAGACACATCCTGAAGGCCTTCGTCGAGCAAGCTCATTATCTCGTTTCTGCGGATATCAGGCAAAATGAACTCAGGGTTTTTTGAGATGTGTTCGCGCAGACGGTCGCGATATTTTTTTAGAGCAAAAAAGTAGTTATCCTCAGAAAGCCACCTGGGTTTTGACTTATGGTTTGGACATTTTCCGTCTACAAGATCCTTTTCCATGAGAAATGCTTCGCACGAGTCGCAATACCATCCTTCATAGCGATCTTTGTAGATATCGCCCTTATCCATGATGGTTTGAAAGAGCTTCTTCACGCCTTGTTCGTGGTGAGGATCTGAGGTCTGGATAAAACCATCATATGATATCTCAAGCTTGTTCCAAATCGTTTCAAATTCTTTGCGCATCTCATTGCAGTAAGCTTTGGGTGAGAGACCCTTTTCATTTGCTGCTTTCTGAACGTTAACAGAGTGCTCGTCGTTTCCCATCTGGAGGTGGACTTCATGGCCAAGCATGCGGTGCCAACGCGCCAGCACGTCTGCACCGATCTTTTCATAAGCAGTGCCTATGTGAGGAAGGCTGTTTACGTAGTCTATGGCCGCGGTGATGTAGAATTTTTTACTTCCTGGATTTGGCATTTCTTCCTTCCTTGCGTTCGCCTCCCTTTTTGCTGCGCCGCCGTGTTTTTTCTTCACCCTCTTCCTTTGCCCTCTTTGCTGCGGCTATAGCTTTTTCTCTCTCTTCTGGCGAGAACTTGCGGCATTTATCGCAGGGCACCCTAGCTTCGCCCCCTGCATACAATCGCACGGTGCATTCGCGCTTTAAAACATTGTGTCCTACGATCTTTCCTGGACCATCGGGGGATTCAACTGCAGAACCTACTTTAGGAAGGCCATTGCGGCATTCGTCATATGCAGCTTGTTCATACGCAAGGCAGCACTTGAGCTTGCCGCACATGCCTGTGAGCTTTGCCGGGTTAGGCGCTAAACCTTGATGTTTGGCCATTGATATGGATATGGACTGAAACTGCCGAAGGTGCGTGGAGCAGCAGGTAGTCTGCCCGCATGGGCCCATGCATCCTGCGATCTTGGCTTCATCGCGCGAGCCTATCTGTCGCATTTCGATGCGCATGCGCAAAAGGCCTGCTAGGTCTTTTACAAGAGCACGAAAATCCACACGGTTTTCTGCGAAGAACGTGAATACAGCCTTCTTGCCATTCTCGCTGATGTCAACATCCACCAGTTTCATAGGCAGGGCTCGGCTACGAATCCTCTCGCGACATGCATGGAAGCATTCGATAGCGCGCTCTCTTAGTCCAGCTGCCTCATCGATATCTTCCTCGCCAGCTTTGTGGAGGAGCTTCTTTACGTTTGCAGGCAACGACTTCTCGTCAGCCTCATATGGTGCCATAGCTATTAACCCTAAAGAAGTACCGTCTTCGGATTCCACCACCACACGATCGCCGTGGCTTAGGGTATTATCGTCGGTCACAAAGGTATAGATCTTGCCAGCAGGGCGAAACTGTACGCCAACTGCCAATTTCTTTTGAGTCTGTTCTGTGGAGTGTTCTTCCATAAATTCAGTGTATGTCATCGCGAGACCGCCAGAATGGCGGGCGTGGCGATCTCCATAAATCAATGACTTGTAGGAGATTGCGTCGTCGCTTTGCTCCTCGCAATGACAAAAGGTTGTGTTTCCGAGCAATACATTAATTTGTAAGGCTAAACAGAAGCTGTTCAAACATCAACTGTTTATTTGCCGCCGTATCGGCGGCAAGTCGCGCAACAGTTATACTAGCCAAATTTTGAAAAAGCCGGCTTGCCGCAAGCCCATTTGCCAGGCTAGCTGCTTCTGGATGTATGAGCTCTGCTTCTTTTTTTGTGGCCTGATATCTCAATATATCACGGTACCAGCTAGCCAGGAGGTCGAAGATGAGCTTGGTTTGACTAAGGTCCATCTCTTTCCATGCTTGTGCTGTTTCTATAATGTCGGCGCTGGAAGCCTTTTTTGTAAGGGGCAAAAATCTACCGAGAACATCTTCCACAAATTCAGGTTCGAGCGCTGAGGCTGTGCCCAAACTTCCGCCTGAGAGCTTGGCTATGCGCAGCGCATCGTTAGCTGATATTGACTGTCGTTTTGATATCTCCTTTGCTAGCGCTTTTTCAGGAATGGGGGAGAACGACATGTGCTGGCAGCGAGAGCGTATTGTAGGAAGAAGCCTGTGTGGGTAGGGGGTTATGAGTATGAAGTGGGTTGCAGGCGGTGGCTCTTCCAAAATCTTAAGAAGTGAGTTGGCTGCTGCCTCCATTAGCCTGTCCGCACCGTCGATTATAGAGATCTTCAACGATGCTTCCAAAGGAGAAAACTTAAGGTTCGATTGTAAATCTCGAATGGTGTCGATTTTTATGTTTTGCGTAGCGCCACGCTCAGAGAGCTCTGGTTCAATAAGAAAAAAATCTGGATGATTATTAGATGTAAATTTGCGGCATGCTGCGCAGATGCCGCAAGCATCTTGGTCATCTGTTTTGTTTTCGCAAAGAGCTGCCTGCGCAAACGAAAAAGCTACAAGTTGTTTGCCTATACCAGAGGGGCCAGCGAATACATAGGCATTAGGCAGCCTGCCCGAGGCCAGGGCTTTCTTTAGCTGATCGATCTGCCGATTATGTGAAATTATTTGTGACCACATAATTAAAATTCCAAATTCCAAGCACCAAACTCCAAATAAATTCCAAATCCCAAATTCCAAACAAAACCTGTTTAACTCAGTGTTTTGGTCATTGGGTCATTGGAATTTGGAGTTTATTTAGAATTTGTCATTTGGTGCTTGGAGTTTAATCCCAAGAACGTCTCCATTGCTTCAGTAATCTTCTTATGCACCTCTTCTTCACTACCCCTTGCATCCACGATTGCAAACCGGTTTGGTTCTTCTTTGGCAATTGCGAGATATCCCTCACGCACGCGCTCGTGAAATGCGATGTCCTCCTGTTCAAACCTATCCTCTTTGGCAGACGAGGCGTCGCGTAGGTTGCGATCGCGCGCGCGAGCCAAGCCGTCTTTCGCGGGCAGGTCGAGCAACACTGTGAAGTCGGGGTTTAAACCCTCGGTGGCGATGCGATGGATATCCTTTATGATCGTAGGGTCAATGTTTCGCGCAGCACCCTGATATGCTGTGGTTGCATCTGCATACCGATCACATAAAACCAATTTTCCTGCTTTGAGCGCAGGTAAGAGCACTTCTTCCACATGTTGATTTCGTGCAGCAGCATAGAGCAAAAGCTCAGTGATTGGTGCGATACCCTTGTGTGCAGAATCCAGAAGCACCGAGCGGATTCGCTCGCCCACGACTGTGCCGCCGGGCTCTCTGGTGAGCACAAGCTCATAGCCTTGGCTCCTTAGATGCTCGGCAATAAGTCTAATTTGCGTGCTTTTTCCACACCCCTCAACACCCTCAAATGTAATGAATTTGCCTGTCATAAGTGGGGGATCAATAGCTGATGAAATCTGCGCCCACAAGGATTTTTACTAATTCTGTAAAATTCTGTAGATCACCCCTAGGGGTGAAATACGCCAATATGCTGATATAATTCGATAATATTCATTTTTGCTGTATTTGATCCGTAAGAAATTCTTCTCGTATTCAGCTGTGGGTACGTTCACAGGATAGATTTTTGCAGTAATGTGCGCAATTTTCGAACAAGAAAAAACACCAAAATGACGTTAATTATAATAATTTCGAAGTGTTATTCTATTTCACCCCTAGGGGTGACCTACAAATGTTTGTTCTATCAGGACATTCCAAGCTTTTGGCGTATGGATGCATAAGCCGCATTGATAATCTTCATCATTTCATGGGCCTTATCGGACTCATTGCGGTCGGGATGCCACTTTTTTGTAAGGGCCCAATACACATCTCTTATTACGCGATAAGGAGCATTGGCATCGACACCTAATATTTCATAAGGCAATGGCTTTCGTTTCTCAGGGCGCAAAGGCGGTTCTGGTGGCTGTGCGGAATCTTTTTCTGAAAGGCCAATCAGTTTTGGCAGATCGAACTCAATAGGTATCTCTGTGCCAAATTGTATAATAGGTTGTTCAAAGGTGAAAAAAGTTGTTTGAGGAGTTTCAGAATCAAATGAGAAATTTCTAGTACTCCAAGTCCGATTATCCTCTACAATAGTCCAGGACCGATTATGACGTCCTTTCACGACGAGCATTGGTTGCTCTGAAAAAACGCTGAACGTTTTTCTTCCATCAAAGAAGACTCCCCACTGATTATCTTTGGTTGTCGCTGTGACCCAATCAAAGCCTTTATTGCGATAAGCCTTTGTGAAGAGCGATTGGAGATTAGGTGAGTGCGCTACGAAGCACTGGTAACCGCCTAAAAAAGGTAAGGGCGGCTTATGCTCTAATCCGCTTATGACAACGGGTTTATTATCATCAAATTGAATGACATCCTCATTGCGCAGGATAATAACTAATTTATCGCCTTTAATTTTGAAAACTTTCGCACCATAATCAGATACCAGCGTCAAACTATGTCCTTGGCAGAGTTGCAAACACGGGCCAAAAGCTTTTGAAAAGGTGACTTCTGCAACTCGTTTCCCATTGATATTCACCCATCGCTTTGCTGTCGGGGAGCCTTTCGAGAAATCAACAAGATCGCTAAGGGATTCAGGCATAGCATCTGGATAAATATGTCCATTTTCAAACGGGCTTTTATCTCTGGCAATATCTTCGAAAAACATCGGCTTATCCCCAGAAACTTGCACAATGTCTCTATGTTGTAACCAGAGCGTATTGCCATCTCCGCCTCGAATAGTAACTTCTTTATCGCCGCGGCGAGTACGGACTAGAGTATCTCCTTCCGGAAGCAGATAAAAACCGCGGCCACGGGCATAGCCGATCCAAGCGAGTGTTTGTTCACCATAAGTTTTAAACGGGACAATTCTATCGCCAGCATCGTGTTCTCGCCATTCTTTCAGCAATCTTTTAACGCGACTCATTTGCTGGACGGGCATCCTGACAACTGTTTGCCCCCATGCCATTACTGGAGCCCCGCCTCCTTGCCCAGGTTGCTCAACGTCATTGCTCGCACTGCAAAAGATGCTGGGTGGTTGGAAGAAATCGCATGCTGTGGTAGGCATTGCTTGAAAATCTTGTAGCAGCCCACAATGGGATAATAAAAATAACGGATTAGTGCCGACAATACGCATTATACAACTCCTTTCCATGATGGATGAAGCTTCTTTTTTTATCGCATATTCTCCAATTTTGTTGCGTGATTTTTTTAGTTCTCTTCTAACAGCTCATCCTCACTACAATTGCTCGTGTTGATATCAGCTGTGGAGCTTACGGCGCCTGCTAGATTGCTTATTGCATCGTCAAGATAGCATATGCTGGTATCAAAGGAGTTTTGCGATCCATCGGAGTCCTTATAGGTTACACCCAAGTTCTTGTAGCCATGATCTTTAGTGCAAAAACCATCGCCTTGACCAACAGAGGGTTCGTAGTAAAGCAAATCAGCATCTTTTACATAACCCAGTATGTATTTATAACTCCCTTCAGTGATTTCTGTTGAATCCTTGCATGAATCAGCAACAGTTGTTTCATTGCTGTAGAGTTTGATTTCGAGACTTATATGCCTGCCAGCATCTACAGTTATCGTTTTTTCAAAATGTTGGGGATTTACATATCCATACCAGCGGATCGTAAGCTCATCCATTGATATGTCAGAGTCTGATGAGCTTTCAGATGTGTTGGGAGAAGTGTTCTTGTCGTAAGACCCCAAGGTCAGATGGTCCACATTGCAGGCTGAAAACAAAACTAGAACTATTAAGATTGCTGCAAATCTCTTCATCCCCACCCCTTTTGATAACTGAGCTCTTTCCAAAGTTGTATTGTTATCGGCAGGTTGCCCAAATTGTTGCTAAAAAATGAAGAACTGCCTTCTTGTTTAATCATAGAGAAAAACGGCGGGCAATATGCTGTAATCAAAGGGTTTTAGATGACAAGCAGTGTAAATTATAATAGTGGAATTATATGCAGATTGATAACAAACAGATAGAAGTTGTTGACGATGCTATGGCCATGATCCTTAAGGCAAAGACCCCCCTGGAGCGCTTGAACATAGCCAATGGAATATTGAGATCTGCCAGGACATTGATGGCAGCATCGCTAAGAGTCCAGCACCCAGAATGGGACAATGACGAAATAGTAAGAGAAGTTTCAAAGAGGTTTTTGAATGGAACTCACTGAACTGATGGAGTTTGTGGTAAGTGTCTTTGATGATCTATCTATTCCCTATTTTATAACAGGTTCTTGCGCATCCATTTCCTATGGCGAACCCCGTCTTACAAATGACATAGACATTGTTGCAGATATAAAGATGAGTGACATTGCTTCGTTCGTTGAACGATTTCCCATGTCTGAATATTATATCAGCGAAGAGGCTGTTCGTGAGGCCATAGAACGCGGTCAACAATTTAACATTATTCATCCGACATCGGGCCTTAAGGTTGATGTGATCATTCGACAAAAATCTGAATTTGATGACAGCAGATTTAAGCGAAGCAAGATGATGCCGATTTCAGAAGGGAAGTCCGTTACATTTGCATCGCCAGAGGATGTCATCATTAAAAAGATGGACTATTATCGGATGGGCGGTTCTGAGAAACACTTAAGGGACATAACAGGTATGCTAAAGATATCAGGCAAGAGAATTGATATTGAATATATATCTAAATGGGCGATCGAGATGGATTTGAAAGATATCTGGGAAGCTGTTTTAAAAAGGATTAAGACATGAACAACAAAGCCATAGATGACAATGACATAAAGGAGCTCTTTGACAGGGTTTCAGAGCACTTTGATGGCGCTGATGAAGGTACCAGGGCCATGTTCTCTATGCTTGTGAGCACAGCCCTGAAATATCGCGACATGTTAGTTCACTCCACAGGCAAGAGCCTGACCGTAGGCGAGACAAGGGCTGCGCTCGATGCGTTTATGGAAGTCATGAAAACCCACCAAATCCCTGCTGGAATCGATAAGCGGGTGCATGACCTGGTCATTTTGTGGCTGGAGGAGCTGAAGGAAAAGGTGCACCACTAAATAAATCGCAAGCAACGCGAGAAACGTCAGCAACGCCAGCAACGTTCATAAAAATACGTTTCTCGCGTTTCTTGTTGTTTTTATTGTAAAATCCAGCAAATCCGGTAGAAATATATTCTACTTACGTAGGGGGTTATAAAAGTGCGCTTGGCTTTGTTAATAACTGTAATCGCTCTTGCCCTTCTGATGGTCGTGGCTTCCGTAGGCCCCTATTTTATACCTACCTCTACTTATCAAAACATCATAGAGGAAGCTCTTACTCAAAGACTTAATGCTCGCGTGGTGATCGATGATTTTCGTCTAAGGCTTATTCCTTATCCAGGTTACACCATAACAGGATTTAAACTCGTCTCAAAGGACCCACCCTTTCAAGGCATGCATGTCCTCTCTGCAAAAAAGATAAACGGCAGCCTTGCTCTTTCAGCCCTTCTCGAAGGTGATTTTGATACATCGATCGAGGCCCGCGATGTGAATATCAATTACAGCTCCCGGTCTGGCGTTTCCAACATGGGGATGATGCTGGGCATCAAAGCTGGGGCGCCTGTTGTACCGACATCACCAGCTGCGCCTGAAAGCAAAGAGCCTACAAAAGAATCGCCAATACCATCTGAGCAAGCACCTCCCCTGAAAGAAATACCTGCAATGCCGGCTCCTTCCATAGACATTCCAGCAGATAAAGGAGAAGTGTCTTTCAATCGCCTTATGAAACATGTTTTTCTCAGCAGTGCGCAGGCAAGCGTTTCAGACGATGAAGGCGCAAAGCTTACCTTGAGAAACATCCAAGTGGTGCGAGGCCGCATAGATATAAGCACAGAAGAAAGTACGCAGCCGCTTATTATTGAAGGAGTTTCCATTGCTGCAAAGGATCTTAAGATGGCCACGGGCTTTGGGGCGCAGCTGAGCATGACCGGAGCTGTTGGAGGCGCCTTAAGACCAAATCTTAAGATTGAGGGCCAGATATTTGTTGATACCATGGGCGGCGAGATCAGCGGCCGCGACGTGAGGGCGTATATCAACGGAGCTCAATTAGTTGCTGACATCTCCGCCAACTACAGCATGAGCCCTCCTTCATATGATGTGCATATAGCTACCTTGGATCTGAATCCAGATGCGTTTGCTCCCATGCTTTCTTTTATAGGGAGGACGCTTCCATTTAAGCTTTCGTGGCAGGGCTCTGTTGGTGCGGATGTGTCGTTTAAAGGCACGCGTGATACAGGGGAGCTAGCGCTTCAGCTCGATGCGACCCAGGCGCGCATGTTTGCAGATAATAGTGCTATAAAGGAACCAGGTATTTTGCTCAAGGCGCAAGCAGATGTGCTGGTTAAGCCAGATTCTTTTGCTTTTGACCGAGCATCTCTTACGTTAGCAGGTAGCGACATGAATATTGCAGGCGAAATCAAACGCGATGAGGATTTTGAAACGCGGCTTAGTGTTTCAGGAGATGGGCTTACCCTTGCTGCCATACAAACCCTTCTTCCTTGGCTGTCGAATATGGGTTCCATGGAAAACGGAAGTGTGGATCTTACGCTTGAAGGGCCTTTGGCAAAGTCAGAGGAGCTTGAGGTTCAAGGAAGGCTTGAGGCTTCTAAGGCAGGGATTGCAGATATAAGTTTAAGCGAAGTCTCCACATCGTTTGTGAGGGAGGATGGTAAAATATCCTTTGTAACCCTAAAAGGTAAGTTTGCGGATGCAGATCTTTCTGGCAACGGCCAGATACAGCTTGGCGCCTTGCCTGCAATGAACTTTGATGTAGTTGTGGGGGATGTAGAAACGCAGAACATACAGACGATCGGCAATGCGATTTCAGCAAAAGCCTCGCTGGTCGTTAAGGCACAGAGTGAAGGTACTGACCGCGAGTCTTTGCAAAAGAATCTTTTACTTAGCGGCTCAATCGTTTCTTCTAATGCAAAGATAAGTGAATCAAAGGGTGCGGCCGGGGCGTTTTCAAAAAACACATGGGATGAGATCGAGTCAAAGTCAGGGGCCATTCTCAGAGAGACAACTGAGAAAGAGCTTGAAAATGTTGGCGATGAAGTTTCGGATTTCAAGGCATCTTTTGAAATCACAGATGAGAAAATTGAGATCAGCGAAGCATCTTGGAAGGCCAAGGAGTACTCTGCTTTGCTAACAACAACAGTTTTGTCCTCAGGAGAGCTCACAGCCAGCGGCACGCTCGCTGTGGAAAAGGACATATCAGAAAAGCTTGTGGCTGATGCACAGGCCAGAAAGATGCTTTTGAACACAAAAGGCATGCTCATCATACCTGTATCTGGCTCTGGAAAACTTGGTGAGCCAAAACTAGAGATCGATTCTGTGAAACTTACTGCACTCATCGAAGATAGGCTTAAACCAAAGCCAGCCACGGAAATTGTAGAGGAAGAGAAAATAATGGAAGTTGAGAAAAAGATGGAAGCAGAAGAGAAGGTAGAAGCAGAAGAAAAGATAGAGGAGAAGAAGCCTGCACAGATAAAAGAAGAGAAGAGAACTCCTTCAAAAGCTCAGCCTGCTCGCAAGGCACCGGATCAGCCAGTTGAGGATGTGCTGAAGGTGATAATAGGTCAGTAACTAGTGACCAGTAACCAGTGACCAGTGACAAGAAACCAGTGAAGAAAATAACTCTCCGCATTTCACCTGCTGCGGCTATGATAGCACTTATGCTCTTGGCTGTGGCAATTGCAGCTGTGATTCCTCTATCATTAAAAAGATCTGTGCGCATTCAAGCGGTTGATACATCCATCTCATCCGGCGGAGGCTTTAGGTCGCTTCTTCTAGAAGAGGAACAAAAAATAGACGCAACGCCGCGCGTGTTCATCGAGGTAAATATTCCAGCAACCGAGTTTGTCCTTTATGAGGATGGAGTCTTGCTCTTTAAGAAGCGCGTTGCCATAGGCCGCGGCGTGTATCCTACGCCCCAACAGGTTTCAGCCATAAAAAAAATAGAGTGGAATCCGTGGTGGTATCCTCCGAAGGCAGAATGGGCAAAAAACGATAAGCCCACACCTCCAGGACCGCGCAATCCATTGGGGCTTGTGAAGATGCCGCTCTCAGATGAAATACTCTTTCACGGAACAAATGCCAGCTGGTCTGTAGGGCGACCTGCTTCACATGGCTGCATGAGGATGCACAATCAGGATGCTACTGAAATAGCCTGGTATCTTCAGGAGCGTTTCTCAAGCCAGCGCGATCCAAACCTTAGGGAGGAGTATAAAAAGTATGGTTGGAAGACATATAAGGTAATGCTAGACAAACCAGTGCCTGTTGAGCTGGTCTATAGACCGGTAGTGGCTAGGGATGGAAAACTCACATTTTATAATGATTATTATCAAAGGGTAGCTGGAAAACATAAGGCTGCGATCATCACAGAGCTTTTGCGCGCTGGTTACGAGATCAATGAAATTGACGATAAAAAGATAGAACGCCTTAGCCGGCAGTGGCCTGTTGGCGATCAAATTCCAATAACAAAGCTCATGCGCAAACCACAAGGAGCAAGTTTTGATGAATGGCCAGAATGTAGCTAGGGTGCCGCTATGTCATTGCGAGCGTAGCGAAGCAATCTCCGTTATGCTACTGTTTGACGGGGATTGCTTCGCCCTGCGGGCTCGCAATGACACTCAGGTTGAAAAGGATGATGCGTGAAGAAAGTTGCGATTATCATGTTCGCTTTTGCGTTTTTTTTGTTTCCCGGCATTTTAAATGCAGGCGAAGCTGATCTCATTCTAAAAAAGATGGTGAGCCATTTGCAAAATAATCAGCCCACTAGTTGGTCAAAGGCAGCAATCGATGATTACGGATCAGTGCTCATCCCTTGTCTCATCAGAACCAAAGATCCAAGCCTTACAAAAAAAGCGATCGAAGCTTATGGAGGACGCGCGCTCATCTTCGGTGCTGGCGCTATCATATCCGCGCGCCTGCCAGTGGAACTGGTTGCATGGGTAACAAATCGCGATGAGGTGGAATTTGTGGAGGCAGCACTTCCCTTGTCTTCTAAAATGGACACGGCCAGGGCGGCGACCAACGTGGTCAGCGTGCAGGATGCGTCAGCCTTGGGCATCGCATATGATGGAACTGATGTTGTGATAGGGGTTGTGGATGACGGCCTGGATTATGGCCATCCTGATTTTCTAGGAGCAGGCGGCATATCACGCATTGAATATGTTAGGCAGAATTTTGTGTCAGGCACAGTACAGTGTTATCACGACACGATCGTTTCTGGCACGTGCGGCATAATTGACGGAGGGCAGGGCACGACCCACGGCACGCATGTGACAGGAATCGCTGCTGGCGCTGATGACATATACACGGGTGTAGCTTCAGGCGCGGATATCATGTTCGTGTTCAACGATGCCCTTGATGCAGATACAGATGGATCGCTTGCCACGTCTGTTATCGAAGGGGTCTCAGCAATTTTTTCTCAGGCAGATGCTTTAGATAAAGCAGCGGTGACAAACTTAAGCCTCGGCACTTCTATAGGAGCACACGACGGCACATCGCTTTTAGAGCAGGGCCTTTCGGATATGGTGGAAAATAAGCGAGGAAGGATCATAGTGGGTGCAGCAGGTAACGAGCAGGTCGTGCCTGCAGCTGAGCCTGCAACTCGCAGGGATTATGTGGGAGGCATTCACGCCTCGATAGATGTGCCGGCCGGAGCAAGCCGCGGGTTTAGGATTGGCATATGGAACGGTACAGGCGCATCCTGGGTCTTCACCGGCGGCACGTTAGTGGATTTGTGGTTGGACACAGGGCAAAAGGACAGCTGCAAGGTGGCGGCGTTTGCATACACACAAGGACGAGTTGCAGAGGATTTTACCTTTCCTGGGCTTGCCACTACCGATGATGCCTCGTTTGCAACAAACGATGTTTCGTTTGTATCAGACACCGCATCACCAGTCACTGCAGATGATGGATCAGTTTCAGTTTCGATCGATATAGCTGCAAGTGATGCCAGAAATTCCAAACCACATGCGAACATTCTATTCTCAGCTGCTGCAGGGCAACTCGGAGGTACGCTGGAAACCAGATGGTTTGATGTTGTGGTTAGGTCCACAGCAAGCGCTTGCAGCGGGCAGATGTGGCTTTACTACGATTACACCGCATATCACGATTTTCTTAAAAACATTGAAGGCGCAGGACTTGATGTTGGAGATGGCGCAACACATTTGGGTTATGAGCTCATCGATGGCGATAGCTTATACACCACTACCATACCTGCTACAGCACAGGGCGTAATAGCTGTGGGCAGCTTCATGCCGCCAAAGCCCGTAGGTGCTGCTAGTAGCGAATGGACCGGCAACAACGGAACTACATATGATCAGTCAAGCCTTACAGCGCCTGGCGGAACAGGCTCTGTAACAAACGACCTCTCTTCGTTCTCAAGCCTGGGCCCCACCGCAGATGGCAGAACAAAGCCTGCAATCGTTGCACCAGGCGAGCCCATCATCGCAGCAAAGGCGCGCAATTCCATGACATCCACCGCAATCACGGTTGGCGAAGACCACTTTAAAAATGCAGGCACATCCATGGCATCGCCGCATGTTGCGGGCATCGTGGCGCTTCTCTTACAGCGTAACAACACGCTCACGGTTGATCAAGTGAGGCAGGCGTTGCAGGCGGGTGCCGACGCTTCAGGCATGACCGTAAAAACGCCTGATCCTGCAAACACCTATGGCGCAGGAAAGGTAAATGCAGCATCAATAGTAGGATCAGTTCCAGCAGATACATCAGCTTATAGTGGCACAGGCGATACCACGGCCAGCGGCAGCAGCGGCAGCTGCTCCCTCACATGCAACCAAATCACTCCGATAAGCTTTCATCTAATTCCAATTGTTTTACTCTTGTTCATCCTCAGTCGTACGAGAGCAAAGTCATCGTTGTTTTCAGATCATTAGCATCAGTGTTTTTGGGGCCCTCCCAGCTAATTGTCAGTAGATTTTGGTGCAGATATGGGGATGGATGCTACAAAGTCGTGAGATAAATAATATATCTCGTCTACTCCCTTAAGTTTTGCTGGATAAAGCTCCTTGGAGTTTGCGCAGTAAACGGTCAGCTCAAGATCTTCGCCGTTAGATCTTTTGAGCGTGAGTATAAACTCAGGTTCACACGCGAGTTTAATATCAGGATCAATAGGAAAACCCTTTGCCCTTATGTCAGACACTTTGATGAGAAGAGATTTCATTTCCTCTTCATCAACATCCTTCCACTTGCCGTCTTTATCGCGCGCTGCCGTAAATGAGCCTTTGTAGGATCTTACATCAATCGCAGTTATGTCATCAGGGTTTATGACCCAGATTTTTCTTTCCCTCCAGTCAGAAGCAATTGGCGTAAATAGCCCGGCGAGCGATCTGCGCACTAGATAGACTTCATCTTCATCTGCTTTCCTTATGTAGCTGCTTGCAAGGTCAGGGCCGTTTTTGCCGATTATCACATCAGCTATGGGCTTATCATCATCGCCTATGAGTTGTACCCTAAGCCCGGTTGCTTCGACCTGGTAGAGTGACCTCCTGTCCATATTGTCTGACACCATCACGCCCTGTGGCAGCCCCCCAAAACCTCCGAGCGCGCTGTTCACCCTTATGCGGTCTGCGCGCAACCATTTGCTTTGGCGATCTTCTCTGCCTTCCTTGAGCAGGAGTTCTTTTTTTATTGGAGTGCTTATCTCTCTGACCAGCCACCTATCCCCATCGCGCATGAGCTTTGCGCCATCCAGAAGCTGGGTCACCTTCACGCTTTTCACCTGTGCGCTGTCAAATCCAGGATAAAAAGTTTGATCTGGCACGTCATTGACTCGAGACGAATACGGATTTTCAATTGCGAGCACGATGATGGCAAATGCTAACGCGGTGAGAAGATAGATGAGCGGGCGCTTGTTCTTCATATTGTCTTATGTGAGCAATGATATCTTGAAATGATGATGTGCTTTCTGGCTCTTCGGATTGCGAATACAAAAGCCGCTATTAGGCCCAAAGCTATTGGCCCTGCTGCGACGTTTATGTACTTGAGCCAAAACCTGGCAGCATCTGGTATGATAGCTATTGGCCTAAAGGCTTGCTCGCGCGAACGGATTCCTATGAGCAGTTCTCCCATAGCAAAGGAATCGATGGTGTTTTGAAAAAGAGCTGCGTTTTGAGGAAATGTGGACAGAAAGCTGTCGCCCACCCAATGAGAGGATCCTGTTACAAAAACACGCGAGTCTTTTGAGCCTGCGCTGTTGCCAGAAGCATAATAGCTCTTAAATGGTCCATGTGTGAGTGCTGCCAGAACATACCTCTTGTGATTTCCTTTTTGCAGCGCAGCGCTTGCCAGCTTAGGTTCGAGTTCTGCTTTGTCCCCTGGCACGGTGGTAGAGTATGGGCTGCTAAGAGCCACAGCAGCCAAAGCGCCTTCTGGTTTTGTGCCTTCAGAAATAGCAAGCGGCGATGTCCACGGAAACACGGCTGATTCCAAATCAGAGGATATGGGGAGGTCTTGGTTAAAACCTTCGCGCCTCACATCTGGCCAGTATGGATATGGAATATGATAAGTTACAACGCCACCTGTGAATGCAGCTGTTGCATTTACATCATCGAGCACCAGCGTATTTTCCACAGTTGTGCCGTAATGAGCTAAGAGGTCGGTGATGTTGGTCTCTACTGGAAGTAAGGTTAGGCCTTCTCCCAGTTCCCAAAGATCCACAAGCGCGATGACGCGGCCTCCGCCCTTCACATATTTGTCTATAGCTCCTAGTTCATCTTGGCTTAGCTTGCGCGGCGACAGCAAAACGAGCGCCTTAAATTTAATTGGATCTAGATCGATGAGCACATCTTCTTTTACGTCGACGATCTCGTAACGTTGTGACACGGCTTCGCGTATGAGGCTAAAGCCGCTGCCATTGCCGGAATCTTTATTTGATGGCTGCCACCATGCGATCTTTGCAAACTCCTTGGTAGAGACTTTAAGGATAGCCTCGTCGAGCAGGTATTCTAGATTGCGCGTCTCTCTGATCACTGGGATGACATCCTGCTTGCCGCTGTACATCACAGCGATGCCAAGATATATCTTCGCCACTTCCTGTTTGTCGCGCTCAATGACGTTTACTTGCAGAGGAGGGATGCCCATCATCGCTACTTTTTGCTCTTCCATCAAGGAGGATGCAGGATCAATGTGCTCTACCTGAAGTCGCTTTCCAGCAGTGCTCTTGTATTCATCCAAAACATCATCCACATCGCGCCGTAGGGCTTCGAGGGCAGGCGGAAGGTCTTCTGAAAAATATACCCTTATTGTGAGGATATCATCGAGCCCTGAGAGTATTTTTGTTGTTGAAGCAGATAGTGTATAGACTTTACTGCCAGTGAGATCGAGCCTCAGCGGATGGCGTGCAGCAAGAAAGTTTGCAGCCAAAAGAGCGATTATGATCGCGAGTGTTGTGAGAAGAGTGTTTAGTTTCATTTTATCCATGGTGTCATTGCGAGGACGAAGTCCGAAGCAATCTCCTGAAGTTCTGGAGACCGCCACGCCCTGCACCATCTGGTGCAGGGCTCGCGATGACAGGCAGTAAATAATTTAACGCCGTGCTCTAACTTTTAGCACTTTTAAATTCAAATACAGAAATAATACTATAACCGAGAGGTAGTAGATGACATCTCTGCTATCTATCACGCCCCGTGCGATCGATGCGAAATGTGTGCCCAATCCCATGTACTGCAAAAAATGTGCGAAACTGCCCGATGCATCGCCAGCGATGAATGAGGTTCCGATGACCAGCATCACAAAGCATCCGGCCAAGCCTCCTATAAATGCTATGATCTGGCTCTCGGTGAGTGCGGATATCAGAAGGCCAATGGATAGATAGGCTCCGCCCAGAAGAAGCGCCCCAATATAACCGCCTATCACAGGACCCCAATCCATGTTGCCTAGAAGCGCAACCGTGAGCGCGATGGGTATGGTAAGCACTAGCGCTGTGGCTAAGAGCGCAAGCCCTGCTAAGAATTTTGCGATTACGATCTCTGCGTCGCGCACAGGAAGGGTAAACAGGGTTTCAAGCGTGCCCTGCTTTCTTTCCTCTGCCCATTTTCCCATAGTAATCGCAGGAGCAAAGAAGAGAAATATCCACGGAATCATTTCAAAGAAGACGCGCATGTCAGCCTGACCAATTATGAAGAATGCGCGAAAGAAAAACCAGCTCACCGCAACCAAAAATACGATGAGATAAACGTACGCTATAGGGCTTAAGAAATAAGCCTTAAATTCTCGCCTGGCTATTGTGAAAATAAAAGTCATAAACTGATCACTGGTCACTGGTTGTTAGTTCCCTAAACACCTCTTCCAACGACGCTGATTCTCTTGTGAGTTCGCATAACGGCAGGTCGTTTTCTTTGGCCCACCTAAAAATTTGTTCTGAGCGATCTTGGGTGTCATCACATCGCAGAAGAAAGCGCTGACGCTTTTCATCCGCTTCGCTTAGCCACTCGTCTATCCTGAGGTCTGAAAGCTTTTCCATCTCATTTTCAATTCGTCCGCGCTGGCAAACAAGCGCAACCCTGTAGTGAGCATCTGCAACGCTTCGGCCAGTGAGCTCTGCAATGGTACCATGGCCTACGAGCTTTCCCGAGCTTATTATTAACGCGCGAGAACAGGTTGCACGGGCTTCCTGCAGTATGTGAGTTGATAGCACCACAGTTCTTTCGCGGCCTATTCGCTTTATCAGATCGCGGATTTCAACTATTTGGTTTGGATCAAGGCCGCTTGTGGGCTCGTCCAAGATGAGTATGGGTGGGCTGTGGATCATGGCCTGTGCAAGCCCAACCCGTTGCCGAAAGCCCTTGGAGAGCTCGCCGATCCTTCTTCCCAAGGTGGGATCAAGGCCACATATTTCTACCATGTCTTTTATCGCGCGGCGTTTTTCTCGTTTAGGCATTGCGTGCAGGCTAGCGATATAGCCCAGATATTCTGAGACCTCCATATCCGTGTAAAGGGGTGCGTTTTCAGGAAGATAACCGATACGGCTTCGCGCTGTTATGCCATCCCCTTCTATGGATATGCCGTCTATACTCACAGTGCCCAAGTCAGCTGATAGGAAGCCTGTGATTATGCGCATGGTGGTAGTCTTGCCAGCTCCGTTAGGACCCAAAAGGCCCACCACTTCGCCCTTGGCAACATCAAATGAAACATCATCCACAGCGTGTATGTTGCCAAAGTATTTTTTTAGGTTCTCTACGTGAATCATAAATCAGTAACCAGTGATCAGTAACCAGTGATCAGTAACCAGCAAGACAAGCAACTGGCCACTGATTACTGGTTACTGGTCTTCAAGTTGTCTCGCCTTTATCCCTGCTTCACTAAGGAGATGAAGAGGTGTTTGTGCAATCGAGTAGTCTTTATCATACACGACTTCTTCAATGCCAGAGTTAATGATCATCTTCGTGCACATGAGGCAAGGTGAGTAGGTCGTATACAATGTTGCGCCCTTGATCGATACGCCGTGATACGCAGCCTGCACGATGGCGTTTTCCTCTGCGTGTGAACAGACGCATTCATCAAGATTCTCGCCTGATGCGCCAAAGCGGTTACATCTGGGACATCCGCCCTCGTTGCAGTTTGCGATTCCTCTAGGCGTTCCGTTGTAGCCGGTGGAGATGATTCGTTTGTCCTTGACGATTACTGCTGCGATTTTTCTCTTTATGCAGTTGCCGCGCAGGGATACCACCTTTGCAATATCCATGAAATAGCGATCCCAACTTGGGCGTGCGACGTTTGCTGCCAGCGTTTGAATTACTTGTCTTACCTGATCGCGCAGCTCATCAAGGGAGCTGTTGTTATAGACTACCGCATCAGCCATGCTAGCTGTGCGGTTAAGCTGTTGTGTTGCTGGGTCAGGCGTCTGCGCTTCTTTAGCCTCGATTTCGAGAAAGCTCTCATATGTTTGAGGATCGCTTTCGCGCCCTCTGCTCTTGATTCGCTCGAACCTTACTTGGGAATCTGATTCTATAGAGAGGAGGTGGAAATCCTTGCGCCTTCTTAGCGCTTCGACCTCAAATGGATTGCGGATCGAATCGATAATGGCGTGGGCTTCAGGATCAAGCTTGGTGAGGGCGCGTTCAGCTAGCGTGCTTGCGCCGTGCTTTGCCCTGAGCTCATTACCGATATCGATGAGGGTTTGGCGCGTTACTTCTTTGCCGCATCTTACAAGCTCATCGCGTAAAAAATCAGAGAGCGAATAGTATTCATAGCCACTCTCGGTGAGAAATTTTGCAACCTCACCCTTGCCAGAACCATTCTTTCCTGTAAGGCCGATTATCATTGGACGCTCGCTGTAGCAGAAAGAAAACGCTTATGCAACTGGCAAGCGAGGTTCGGTCTTGTATTCACATTATAATTCAAGTAATTGTAATGTGCTAGGAGTCTCCACTTGAAGATGTTTTCTATGTAGTCAGCCTGTCGTATGTTAAAATGAGGGGTCGGTGGTTTTTACCCGACCCCTCATCCTGAGCGAAGCCGAGCACTCAGCATTTGCTGAGTGCTCGGCAGAGTCGAAGGATCTCATGGGAGGTAAGCATGTCCAGGGGAAATCAGTTCATTATATGTGTGCTGCTCTTTTGTATCGCTATTTTTTCCTGCGGCAAGGTGGTGACGGATGGCAACGGAGGGGGCGGAGGAGAAGGTGACACAGATGCCTGCGGAGGCTCTACAAAGGGATGCATACTTGGCAATGTTGTGGATGCGGAGACAGGAGGCATAGTTGCTGACGTTATCGTTTCAGTAGGGGGTGTCGCGCCAGCGTCTAGCATATCTAAGGCAGTCGGCACTGTTGTTGCAACTGCAAACAGCCAGGGATGGTACTCGGCTTCGGGCATAGATGAGGGAGATGCTGTGACCCTTTGCTATCAATGCACAAACTATGTGAGCACATGTCACGACTTCACTATAGTCGGCGGCAAGACCACAAACATCCCTCCGATTCAGATGACACAAAAAGCGACGTCCTTACAAATTGATAATATCGAGGCAGGTGGCACGGTGGCGGATGTTGACACAGGGGCTGAACTCACTATAGGCGCCGGCACTGCATGCGCTGCTGATGGCACGACGCCTGCAGTTGGCACTGTCACCTGCTCGCTTACCATCTTAAGCAGCATCGACGCAGCCCCTGGATCCTTTACTGGAGTGAGGCTCACCTCAAGCCAGGTATCGGTCATGTCAGGCGGAATGCTCAACATAAGCTGTGAGGACGCTAGCGGAAGCGATGTAACGCTATGCGCGAGCTCTACATCAGAGGTAAAAATTCCTGTATTAGGTCCTTCCGAATGTGCGACTCTTAACGACCCAATGCAGTCTTGGTCTCTCGATGATGGTAGAGCCGTGTGGAGCGAGTATAGCATATTTAACAGAAACTGCGGCAGCACCGATACTACCAAATACTTCTATGGAACAATAAACCGATGGGGGTGGTGGAATGCAGCCAGGCCAGCAGATTTTACCTGCCTCACTGGTACTGTCACAGCATCCTCTGGGGATGATCCAAATGAATTGGCATTTGTGTATTGCGATCTGTCTGAAGAGTCAGGCGGAACAGAGAGGGCAAGAAATTCAACCCAGAGCGACAGTGAAGGCAATTTTTGCGTTCTCGTTGCCAGAGCTACTAGCTACGACTGCAATGCACGCAAAGGTCAGTTTAGGAGCTTTGCGAAAACAGGCGACGTCCCTGACAACAGTCTTGCATGCGGCGATGCTGGCTGCGAGGATATAGGCGATTTTAATCTCGAAGATCCCATACTTCAGACTACGCTCACATGGGGAGCCGAGTCGAGTGCTGTGCCCAGGGATCTGGATTCTCATTTTATAAGCATGGATGGCAGCATACAGATCTATTTTGGAAATAAGGATGCGATCTTGGATGTGAGCAAGGGCTCGCTCACAGGTGCACCATTTATCGAACTCGACACCGATGATGTTAATTGGAAAGGGCCAGAGAACGTCACGGTCGTCCCAGGAATTTATCCTGGTATATATCGCTTCTGTGTGGATAATTTTTCTGGCGATGGTGATCTCACAACCTCGGAGGCGCAAGTGATAGCCTCTGGACCTGGTTCAGGTCTTCCTAAGCTCTATACTGTGCCCACATCTCCTTTTGGCAAGGATGTATGGCAGGTATATGAGGTGACAATTGGAGAGGACGGCTCCATAAGCATCACAAATCTGGACTCGCTGGTTACAGGAGACGATGTGGCACAGGCGTGTCTGCAGTAAAGGCAGAGGCTAGAAGCTAGAAGTCAGAAGTCAGAATCCGGAAATTCTGACCTCTAACTTCTGACTTCTAGCTTTTGCGTTTATCTTCTGTTTTTTCTTGCGAGAGCTTACGTTGAGAGGTATTGCTGGTTTTCATGGGCACTAAGCCTTCCAAAGATCTTAAGACTTTTAAAAATCCCAAACCTGAACGTAATTACGTGATAGAAATGGACTGTCCTGAATTTAGCTGTCTGTGCCCCATGACTGGACAGCCGGATTTTGCAAGAATAGAAATCCGCTACATTCCAAACAAGACTTGTGTGGAGCTCAAATCGCTAAAGTTATATCTTTGGAGCTATCGCGACCAAGGCGCATTTCACGAGGCAGTGACAAACCGCATTCTCGATGATCTGGTAGCCGCTGTCTTGCCCAGGTGGATGGAGATAAAAGCCCATTTTAACGTAAGGGGCGGCATTGCTACAGCTGTTATTGCAACGCACGGAAACCGCGATTGACAGGGTAGCGTACAGGGGTTATTTTACTAAAACCATTCTCACAGCTTTCAAGTAAGGGGGGGTCATGAGAAACGTAAAGGTATTTGTTGTGATCTCGTCAGTCATGTTTTTTGTTGCATGTGGTGGAAGCAGTGATGGCGGTGGCGGCGGCGGTACAGCTGCCCAGCAGGCTGAAGCCGCGGCAGATGTCTTTTTTGGTGTGCTACAAGCTTGCGGGCTGAATAATGTGGGTGCAGAGCTCGAGGCTGGCGTCACGACAGAAGCTGAGCTGGCCAAGCAGCTAGCGCAATGCGCCTGCCCGGGTGGGGGTACGATGGATATCAACATCGCAGCAGAGACCGTCACGGTAACAGCAGACAATTGTAAATCGCAAGATAATCAAAACTTCACCGGCACTGTCACAGTGGATAACGCAGCTCAAACAGCAGACATAAATATGACCGACTTTGGCGATGACTGCTCATCGGTCACAGCTGATGATATCAACTTCAACGAGGGCAACTGCGCTGGCACCATCAACATAACCTGCACTGCTGGCACAACCACATGTAATCTCAATGAGCCCACAACTGCAGGAGAAGGATGCGAAGCTGATTGTAGTTGAATCGCTTGTTATCTGATTTCTTGAAAAGGGGAGGTGTTATGAAGAAAATCTTTATCTCTGTAGTTCTGATCATGGCGTTGTTTTTTGCCTCATGCGGAGGCAGTTCTGGCGGCGGAGGTGGTGGCGGTGGTGGCCTAACCGCAGCGCAGGTGGCAGTGCTTTATGAACTGTGTGACAGGGGTATGCCAATGGATGCTGTGTTGCCTGCCATGTTAGAATTGCTGGTAGCGCAATGTCCAAATGGTAACAGCGCAGCCGATGCCCAGGATGTGAATGTCGCCTTGGGTCCTACAGCATGCACTGGTGGCGGCACTTGGACGCTGTCTGGTACGATGAGCTGCTATCAACAGGTTGTGGGCGCTGCGATTTCATTGACGATACTAACTACCACCAATGGCGCGCTTGCACTTAGCTCGTGCGCATCCACGGTCAACGTTGACACCACGAATCTGCAAACCGAACAGACAAATGTTACGCTCAATGGTACAGTTTCGCCGTTTGCCATGACCAATACGACCATTGACATGACTCAGGATCAACAGATTACAATAAACGGCAGTGCCACGATGAAATTGACAGACATGGCTCTGGATAATCTATATGATGCTACGCTCACCTACCAGAGCGACCTGACATTTACAGACTTTGATGCTGAGACCAATTCTCCGACATGTGCTGCCAACACTGTTTCGGCAACGCAAGGAGACAATTCAGGCACATGTACGCTCACTGCCGATTGTAATTGCTCATAACTAAGGAATTAGGTAGTTAAGTAGCCCCTATGGCAGATTCCATAGGGGCTTTTTGTTATACACTGGAGGTGATTATGACTAGCATACTTGTAGAGACCAATATTTCAGGACTTAGACTCAAAGGCCGAGGCAAGGTGCGCGATATCTACGATCTGGGGGATCTGCTTCTCATCATCGCCACTGATAGGATTTCCACATTCGATGTGGTGCTTCCCACGCCCATTCCAGGCAAGGGCGAGATACTCACAAAGATGTCGCGATTTTGGTTTGAGCGCACAAGATCCATCATCCCCAACCAGATGAGCGACAAAACAGTTGCAGATGTTGTGAAGGATAAACAGTGGATAGAGAAAATAGGCGAACGAGGCATGGTGGTGAAAAAAGCTAGTCCGCTGCCGGTTGAGGCCATTGTCAGGGGTTATCTTTCTGGCTCAGGCTGGAAGGAGTATCAAAGCAAGGGTACTGTTTGCGGTATAGGTTTGCCAAAAGGTCTTTTGGAATCTTCGAAACTTCCTGAAACTATCTTTACTCCTTCGACCAAGGCAGAAATCGGCGAGCATGATGAGAACATCAGCTTTGAAAAGACTGTAGATCTAATAGGCAGCGAGCTCGCAAGGCGCATACGCGACATATCTATAAAGATATACAATGAATCAGCCTCCTATGCCCGTGAGCGCGGAATCGTCATTGCAGATACCAAATTTGAGTTTGGCATGCTCGGTAATGAGCTTATTCTAATAGATGAAGTGCTCACTCCTGACTCATCGCGCTTCTGGCCTGTGGATGGCTATGCGCCTGGCAAGCCGCAGCCATCATTTGATAAGCAATATGTGAGAGATTGGCTCATAAAATCTGGATGGAATAAGAAGCCGCCAGCGCCCAGCCTTCCGCCAAATGTGGTGGAAAAGACTGCGACCAAGTACGCTGAAGCCTATTCTCGTCTTACCAAGTAATATAACTATTTAAAAAATAAGAATAAATTATTTTAGAAAAAAGTTACCATTTACGCAACTTAGCTGAAATAAAGCCGATAAGAACGATGACACTAAGAAGGGTCGGGTTAGGGATATGTCGTATGCGGTTTTAACGTACATGCCACTTATGGCGCCAGCTCTGTCTGCTGTCGCAACAGCTTCAAACCCCTGTTTTGGTCTTTTAGTTGCTCCAATTAATTCGGCAATTGCTTTTAATAATGCTGCATCCACATTTGTCACCGACCCTTTCTTAAACAATGATGCTAAAGAGACAAAAGAGGGCGGAGCTTATGCACTTGCTCATCTGAATGCCCTGCTTACAAAACGCACATCCAATGCTTCCACTTCGAATATCTCTGATCGAAAAACACAGCTTCAGACAAAACTGTACTGTCCAGGCTTATCTGCATTGCCTATTTTTGCTCCCGGCATCTTCAGCGATCCACATGCGTCTCTCAATGATACTGAATCAATCGATGCATTTCATCGCAAATGCGATGACGCGATGGATGCAGCACCAGATCGAACTGATTTTGAACAGATTACCTTTGAAGAACATGTTTTTACATTTCCTCCTATTAAAGGGGAAGTTGCGAAACCATATGTTCATAGCTTAGGGCAAACTGAAAACAGGGATCAGGGAACATGGACAAGGGAACAGAGACCCGCCACTGAATCGTCGGCGGGCAAGCTAGAGAACGGGGAACAGAGACCCGCCACTAAATCGTCGGCGAGCAAGCCAGGGATCAGGGAGCCCAGATTAGAAAAGGGAAAACTGGTACTTAATCATCAAGCTGCAATAAAAATGCCGGTGGGCAAACCGGCAAGTCAAGGAACAGAGATCAGGGAGCAGAGGTCAGGGAGCAGAGGTTGGGGATTGGCAATCACGCCTTTATGGAAGGATCGCGCATTTATCTTGGCATGAGCCGCGCTTCAAATCGCAAGAATCCCTCACACACCACGCGCGTTGCTCGCGCTGCTTCCGCTGCAAATACAACAGTGAATTCAAAGGGCGTGCTTCACGATCCCTTCATTGTCATGCATGCGCAAATCAATGGCGCGCCAGCACGTATATATTTTGTCAGAACTGAGAGCGGCCTTGAGTTTGCTGGATGGGAAGAGCAAAAGGGCGTTGATGATGTGATGCTCAACAGGGCTATGCTGCCCATTCCCCTGTTCAGCACACCCAGATATCTTGAACAAAGCGTTTTAGCGTTCGGCACGCCTGCTGGGGAAAGCGCCCTTGAGCACAGAGACCTAGCAACAGAGGATGAGCTTGTTGCAGAGCGCTTTGCATCGCTCATCATAGCTCAGCTGAGGATGGGTCCGAATGCCCTGCCGGGCGGAGGAGCGTTAAGAAGCGTTAACGCGCTTATGTTTAACAGCTATTATACTGATACGCGTGAACCGATCTCGAATGAGCAGTGGGAAAATATTTTGCACATGGCGCTTGGTCTTGCTGTACGATACACACCCATATTTGGCGACAGAGGACTACGCTCAGCAACATCCATTCAGGATGATGCGTGTCAGGTATTAGGACTTGATCTCCCTACATTTTATGCGTGGGAAAATCACTTTGAAATAGATGTTGTGGCTGAACAGGTGTTTGCAGGGCATGAGATCTCTGAAGAAGATCCTCTTCTGCCGCAAGCTGTTAAGCGATTAACCTCTATGTTGGATGCTCAGATCGAGCTCATGGCCAGCAGAGCCCTTGGCGTACTACATACAGACATGGGGGCAAGTAGACGTGATGAAATAAACCTTCATTGGCGCACTGCCATGATAAGCGCCCTGCCAAATGCAAATGACAAGGTTGACTGTACTAGGGAGCTCATTGAAGAGCTGTTAAAGAACGGCAAAAGGAACCTTGCTGGCAGAGGCCTTGCTCTAATCGTAAGCAATTCCGAGCTCAACAAAACTTCTTTATCGGATGACTCGCTCTTGCCGCGCTGGTCTGAGGCGGAGGTTGCATCCCTCATAAGCGCATTGATGAAAAGCAACATGTGGGATATTGTGAGTCACAGATCATTCAGGCAGCATTTGACGCCAGAGGAAAATAAGGCCATAAATCAACTCGTATACTCAGCAAATTACACAGAGGCTGTGGAACAGTTGAGCAGAATAGATGTGACAAAGGTTTCGCCAGAGGATTTTTGGGAAGCTGTGGATAGAACCGGATTAGGAGATATTTTGGAGACAGATGCCTTTACGCGGATGGCTCTTCACAATTAGGAATGATCGAGCATGAAATTTCGAACCATAATTGTTCTCACAATCCCTCTCATAATCATTTGCCAAGCCAAGACATCAGCTGCTGCTAAGAGTAGAAAATATGAAAGGCTGAACGCAAAACCTTGCCTCATCTCCCAAATAAAATTCGATGATGGCGATAGCTTTTCATGTGCAGGCGAGCCCATACGCGTGCTTGGCATAGATACTCCTGAGATTATCCACAAAGAGCACGGCATATTCAAGGATCAAGAAGGCGGAAGAGAGGCTGCCGCAGCTACAAAGAAAATGCTAGGCAATGCAAAGCAAATTCTTATAGTGCGTGATGGCAAAGATCCATTTGGAAGAACCCTTGCTCATGTGCTCATCGATGGAGAGCTTCTGGGTGTAAAGCTTCTGAAAATGGGGCTGGCTTATGAAAACGTAACGCATTTTGGCGACAACGGTCTGCCTGAGTTCGCACTTCAAGTTCTTGAAACAGCCAAAGCATCACCCAAGCCTGATTTTGAAGAGCCGTATAAGTGGAGAAAGAGAAATCAACGCCGGCCCTGATTTATAATTGCTTCAAGGTAAACCCCCAGCTCTGCTGGGGGACTCACAGGGTTTGACATTTGCGGGAGTAAAAAACAGCCTCCGAACCGTGAACCGCCCAAGGCTCAACGGCAAGGAGGCCCGATGCATGATGC
>JBDRBN010000053.1:0-11860 GCA_043822785.1 Pseudomonadota bacterium | reverse complement strand
TATGACTTTTTGTTGTATCTGATTCCGCAAATTGCAAAATTTCCGCGTTCCGAGAGATATCTCGTGGGTGAGCGTTTGGAAACGTGTTGTTTTGACGTGTTCGAACTGCTTTTGACGGCCGTCTATTCTCGCGAAAAGATTTCGTATTTGCAGCGTGCCAATGTTCGACTTGAGCAGGCTCGCCATTACGTTCGTCTGTGCAAGGATTTGAAACTTTTGAACCTACACCGTTATGAAGTAATCTCGAAGATGATGAACGAGATCGGGGTGCAACTTGGCGGTTGGCTAAAACAGCAGAAGGGGAGAGATGCGAAGGCATAAGCGCCTCTTTGGCGGGATCGTGTCATTTCAGAATCTTCTCAGGGCCGCAAAACTGGCGGGTCGTGGAAAACGATTCAAGAATACCACGGCCCGCTTCAATTTTTATCTCGAACGGGAGCTGTGGAATATTCATGAGGACCTAATCGTGAAGAAATACGAACCTGGGGAATACCGCCATTTTGTTATTTATGAACCGAAGGAAAGAACCATCAGCGCCGCGCCATATAGAGACAGGGTCGTCCATCACGCCATCCATAATATTCTCGAGCCGATTTTCGATCCGACGTTTATCTCCGACTCTTATGCCACAAGAAGGGGCAAAGGGACGCACGCGGCGATTGACAGATTTCAAGAGTTTTCAAGAAGTCGTCGTTACGTTTTGAAATGCGACATCCGAAAATATTTTCCAAGTATTGACCATCAAATATTGATGAAGCTGATCAAGAGAAAGATTGCATGTGACGATACGTTGTGGTTGATTCAGAAAGTGCTTGATTCACATTGCAGAATGGCAGGAAATTTACCAGCCAGCCAGCCAGCCAGCCAGCCAGCCATAGGTATTCCTATAGGCAATCTCACCAGCCAGTTTTTCGCCAACGTTTATCTTAACGGGCTGGACCACTTCATCAAGGAGAAATTACGCTGTGAGTGTTATCTCCGTTATATGGATGATTTTGTCTTGTTTCACGATGATAAAGATTATCTGTGGCAGGCTAAGAAAAAGATCATGGAACACCTCGACCGATTGCAACTCTCGTTGCATGAAAGGAAATGCCGAGTTTACGACGTAACCTGCGGAGTTTCATTTTTGGGTCTGATCGTTTTTCCAAACGTTCGCCGTTTAAAAAAGGCGAACCTTGTGCGTTTCAAAAAAAGGCTCAAGCGATTTCAGGAACTGCACATGAACGACTCTGAAACATGGCCGCATATCTATCGATCTATTCGATCATGGATCGGTCATGCCTCTCATGCAAATACAATGCAGTTGAGAAAACTTATGCTGGAAGAGGTCGTCTTCCGGACGCGAAAGGGGGATTGATCGACAAAGGGCGTATCCGCGGCGGGTCGTGGAACAACAACAACGACTGGAACCTGCGCGCTGATAACCGCAACAACAACCACACCGACAACCGCAACAACAATGTCGGTTTCCGTTGTGTTGCTCCGCCCCAGCACTCCCAGATGATAAGAGCTTGTTGGCCAGAGTCCTTAGTTTCCACGGAAGCCAGGAGCGTGCCAGCGAGGGAGTCCAGATCGATCATCCTGGTTTGCTCATGCAGCGAACCGAAGAGAGCGGGACCCCCACCTATCCCTCGTAATCTCGGCCATATCTTGAACCATTGGGACGAGCGGGATGGGTGGGGATTGTATTTCTCTCCTTGATTTTCCCATAACACCTCATTAATAGTCGCTTTCGCTGCCCGACAGGGTCTTGGGATTTGATAAAATTAATGAAGAAAACAAAAAATAGTCTCGTGAAAGTCTCTTCGGCCAATACCCTTTTTGACCGCGTGGTTTCTATTTTGGAACAGGCCAGGGCTAATGTCGTTCGTTCGGTTAATAGCAATATGACCATCGCCTACTGGTATATTGGCCAAGAGATTGTGCATGAGTTGCAAGGCGGAAAAGAACGTGCTGAATATGGCAAACAGCTTGTCCATGACCTTTCAGACAAATTAACTCGAAAGTATGGGAAGGGATTTTCCACTACGAATCTGTGGTATTTTAGGCAGTTCTACCTTGCCTTCGCAGACCGTTCCCCTGAGATTCTCCACAAGCCTTGTGGAGAATTCAATCCGGATAAAAAACTCCGCAAGCCTTGTGGAGTTTTGGATGACATGAGTCTTGTCGTTGAAAAGAGTGGTTTGATCAAGGGCTTCTCATCTCTGCTGAGCTGGTCACATTACCGCGCCTTGACCAAGGTTGAAAACAGAAACGAACGCCTGTTTTACGAGATTGAAGCTGAAAAAGAAGGTTGGAGTGTTCCTGCCCTGGAAAGACAGATTCATTCTTTCCTCTTTGCCCGATTGCTCAAAAGCCGGGACAAAGACGGTGTTATGAATTTGATCCGCAAAGGACACACCATCACAACGCCAACTGATACCATTAAAGATCCCTATATTCTCGATTTTCTCGGTCTGCCTGATTCTCCGAAACTCCATGAAGGAAATATGGAAGCGGCGATTATCTCTAACCTGCAGTCGTTTCTTCTCGAACTTGGAAAAGGGTTTGCCTTCATCGGGCGACAAAAGCGTTTGCAGTTTGACGACGACTTTTTTTACATCGATCTGGTTTTCTACAACTGCATTTTGAAATGCTATCTCCTGATAGACTTGAAAATTGGCAAACTGACCCATCAGGACGTCGGACAGATGGACAGCTATGTCAGGATGTTTGACGAAAAATTCCGCGTCAATGGGGATAACCCGACTATCGGCCTGATTCTTTGTGCAAAGAAAAATGAAACGATCGCGCGATATTCGGTGTTGAAGGACAGCAGGCAATTGTTCGCGTCCAGGTACATGCTTTACCTGCCTACGGAAGAGGAATTGCAAAGAGAGATCGAGCGAGAACGACGGTTGATTGAAAGTACAAGCGCATCTGTTCCTAAAAGAGTTTTGGCCAAGAAGAAAACGAAGCACAAGCGGAAAACAAAATAGTTAGATGCCAAAGTTGAGGAGGTCTCATGGCGCAGAGGGGAATACGTGAATATGATGCAAAGAGGATGCTAGCCAGCGAGCTGCCAAGGTATTTGGGAGAGAAGATTGCATATGAAGGCAAGGTAGCTCTCGTGGGCCCTGATACTGATATGGATGCCCTTGCCAAGGACCAGCCATGGCTCCTTAAACAAAAGCTCGTTGTAAAACCAGATCAACTCTTTGGAAAACGCGGCAAACACGGCCTTCTTTTGATCGATGCTGAGTTTAAAAAGGCAAAGGCGTGGATATCTGAACGGATGAACACAGAGACTACAGTCGGCAAGACCAAAGGCACCCTCACGCACTTTTTAATAGAGCCCTTTGTGCCGCACGATGAAAACGAAGAGTGGTATGTGGCGATAAGGAGCGAGCGCGAAAACGACCTGGTCTATTTTTCAGTAAAGGGCGGTATATTTGTAGAGGAAAACTGGGACAAGGTTTTGGAAATCAAGGTACCCATCACATCTGATTCCTCGAAAGTAGATTTTGCAGACAAACTCGCAGATGCAGGCAAAAAGCGCGACAAGGTAAACGCTTTCATCAAGGCGCTTTATAATTTCTATGCGGATAATGGTTTTACCTATCTGGAGATCAATCCATTTACATTCACAAAAGACGGCAACATCGTGCCTTTGGATGTGGTTGCTAAAGTGGATGACACTGCAGCTTTTGATTGCAGAAAAGTTTGGGGCGATCTTGAATTTCCAAAATCGTTTGGCGAAATATCTTCAAAGGAAGAGGAGTTTGTAAAATATCTTGATGAGCAGAGCGGCGCGTCGCTTAAGCTCACCATTTTAAATCCTAAGGGCAGGGTGTGGACCATGGTTGCGGGCGGAGGCGCATCCGTGATCTACGCTGATACTGTCTGCGATCTTGGTTTTTCTAAAGAGCTTGCAAATTACGGTGAATATTCTGGCGATCCCTCAAGGGATCTCACCTATCAGTATGCCAAGACCCTTTTGGATCTGATGACGCGCGATAAAGATCCAAAGGGAAAGATTTTGCTCATCGGTGGCGGCATCGCAAACTTCACTGACGTTGCCGCGACGTTTACCGGCATCATCCAGGCGCTTACAGAATACAAGCAAAAGCTCATCGACAACAAGGTGCGCATATATGTGAGAAGGGGCGGGCCCAATTACCAGGAAGGCCTTGCAAAGATGCGCGAGCTGGGAAACACGCTCGGCGTGCCTATAGAGGTCTATGGCCCAGAGACGCATATGACTAAAATCGTTTCGCTAGCTCTAGCTAGCTGATTCCCTCCCCTTTGTAAGGGGAGGGTTAGGGTAGGGTAGATCTAACACCCCAAGCCCCACCATAAACAGGTGGGGAATATGGAGAAAGATATTATCCCTGCTGAACTCTTTACTAAGGATACTGAAGCCATAGTTTATGGCTATCAGCAAAATGCCATCCAGCGCATGCTGGATTTTGATTATGCGTGCGGCAGGAAAAAGCCATCTGTAGCAGCGATTGTAAATCCCTCGCGCACTGGCTGGCACAAAGTGTTCTTTGGACAAAAAGAAATACTCTTACCCATGTATCGCACGCTTTCCGATGCAACGGAGAAACATCCGTCTGCAGATGTGGTTGTAAATTTTTCTTCCCAGCGCAGCGCATCTCCCACAACCATGGAAGCGCTGGATAATCCCAAGATCAAAACCGTTGCGGTGATTGCAGAGGGCGTGCCTGAGCGCAAAGCGCGCATGATGGCTGCATATGCCAAGGGAAAAGATAAATGGATCATAGGCCCTGCAACTGTGGGTGGGCTCAAAGCAGGCTGCTTCAAGATTGGAAATACTGCGGGCACAATAGACAACATCGTTGAGAGCAAACTCTTAAGGTCGGGCAGCGTAGGTTTTGTCTCTAAGTCAGGTGGACTTTCAAATGAATGTTATAACATCATAGCGCGTTCGACCGATGGCCTTTATGAAGGAATAGCCATAGGCGGTGATGCATATCCTGGATCGACGCTTTTGGATCACATCCTGCGCTTTGAGAAGATCCCAGAGGTAAAAATGATTGCGGCTCTCGGCGAGATAGGAGGCAAAGAAGAGCTTCTGATCGTTGATGCGCTTAAAGCAGGGAAGATCAAAAAACCCCTTGTGATATGGGTGACCGGCACATGCTCGAAGATGTTTTCGGCCGGCGTTCAGTTCGGACATGCAGGCGCAAGGGCGGAATCTGCGCTTGAAACCGCAGACGCAAAGAACGAGGCATTAAGAAATGCGGGCGCGATTGTGCCTAAGTCATTCGATGATTATGGCGAGGTCATGAAAAAGACTTATGAAAAGCTTGTGAAGGATGGCGTAATAAAGCCCGCTGCAGATGTGCCTGCACCGAAGTTTCCTGCAGATTATGCGCGCGCAATGAAAGAGGGCGCAATTCGAAAGGCAGCTGAGTTCATATGCACCATATCCAATGACAAGGGCGAAGAGCTCACATATTCAAACGTGCCCATTTCAAAGGTCATATCCGATAACATGGGCATTGGCGGAGTGATCGGACTCTTGTGGTTTAAGCGCGAGCTTCCAAAATTTGCCACCAAGTATCTTGAGAACGTGCTCGTGCTCACGGCAGATCACGGGCCGGCAGTATCAGGCGCGCACAACGCCATAGTGGCTGCGCGCGCTGCCAAGGATATCATCTCATGCCTGGTCTCGGGCCTTCTCACTATAGGTCCACGTTTTGGAGGTGCAATCGACGGAGCTGCGCAGAACTTCAAACGCGCTCTTGAATCAGGGCTTTCGCCAAATGAGTTTGTAAAAGAGATGAAACAGAAGGGCATAAACATCCCGGGCATTGGCCACTTGGTGAAAAGCGTAACCAATCCTGACATGCGGGTCACTCAACTCAAACAATATGTGAAGGAAAATTTTCCATCATCCAAACTTTTGGATTATGCGCTCAATGTGGAGGCGATTACTACTCAGAAAAAAGGAAGCCTCATTCTAAATGTTGATGGATGCATAGGCATAACGTTTGTGGATATGCTCTGGTCGCTTCCGAAACTGTTCACAAAAGAAGAAGTGGATGAGATTATCGAGCTTGGGTGCCTCAACGCGCTCTTCGTGCTGGGTCGCTCCATCGGCATCTTCGGCCACGTGTTTGACCAGAAACGTCTGCAACAGCCTCTATGGCGCGTGCCCTACGACGACATCGTGTATATGACGGAGAAAACATAGACGTCCAACCGTTCGTTAGAAAGTTTTCTTGTTATTCCAGAGTTAAAGGCTTCGCCAGGCACATTTGCAAAATATGTTGTGATCATTGTGCGATGTTCTCCACAATCTCGATATGAGCGGGTTTCAATAGGCAGACTTCAAGGGCATTGAATGTTGCCCTGCCGCCGGTTGCAAACAATTTGATGGACTCATGGTCTGCCCGAGGATCGTAAACATGGGTAACAGGAATACCATTTGCAAAAACCTCGATCACCGAGTTGTCCACTACGATATCTAGTGACACAGATTATGCCTGCATGGGCACTCGTTTCTCTTCCACCATCAGTTCGCGGCCGTCAAAGACGATGTTCACACCTCCATGCCCTTCAATGTCACAGCGAACGGCAAGGCCGGCCTCTCGGCAATCGCCATCTAGTGCGAGCGTCGCCTGTATCCGAGCTGCGCGACCTTGCAAAGGAGCGTTGAACGTTGTGCGATCAAGCACCAACTCCTCCTGTGTCCAAGATGCTCCCCGCAATCCCTCGGGGATCACCGGGGTCTGCCACAGCTTCCCATCACGCACTTCAAGGAGGCGCGGCGAGGTAAAACAGCCGCTCCAACCACGGCCCTCCAGGAAGGCATCATTCCAATCTCGACGATACAGGTCCACCTTGACCCAGCCCATGACCATCGGTAGGCCACCAGGACCTTCAAAAAGGGTCGGAGCAAACACATCGCCGTGATCAATCAGGCCGGTCACCTCCGTTTCAAATGTTCCTGCATCAGCGTGTAGGTGTCCCAAACGGTAGAGTGAATGCCTCTGTCCCAATATGTTCGGATAATAAAGGAGCATCTGCTTCCCCTCAATATCAATAATATTGGGGCACTCAATTAGGGTTACGTCATGTTCTTTGAGGAGGAGACCTGCATATTTCCAAGTAGTCGCAGTGTTGTTCGTTGCCATGTAAAAAGCAATCACCGCCCCTTGATTGACAGTACATGCGAGCGCACCCTCAAGTAGCGTGTCGGCTACACGCCTATCGACACGCGGATGCAATGCTCCACCCAAGAGCATATAGGTCTGTCCACCGTGATCGAAGAGCTTGGGATCGCGCCATTCATAGATTTTCAGGCCTACGGGATGCGCGTCTTCCGTCAACACTGGGATGGACTCCTGTATGAACCAGGTTTCATCAAGATCTTTCGCCCAAGCTACCCGTTGGACCGCTGCATCCGGAAACCCGTTTAGCGGGCCAATGCTCGTGTACCAGAGTCCCACTTTGCCGCCTTGGGTCACGTACCGCGATCCTGAGAAACAATGATCCTCATCCATGGAAGGCATGGGTGCCATCACTGGCGGCATGATCTTGGCATGTCCCGTCTTCAAGTCGATCACGTACTTTCCATAATGCATGTGGTCCCAGCTGGCGCGGGTCCTACGGTTGGGATCAACCGCAAACGGGTTAAGTTGGTGATAGATGACGAGCTCATCCTGCCGATTGACATGGATGCCGACCGGATCGTTGATCCAGGCCACAGGGGCAGGAAGGATCATTGGCCTTGAATTGTCGGTAAATGCCACCTTCGCAAAATCGCGAATCCCCTGAAAAGCCAGCGCCTGTGCGAGTGGCATGGTTTCGTGGGCATCTCTTACAGAGGTGCTGACGCGGCGCAACGACTCTACCACAATCCTGTAATCTGCTTCGTCCAGCTTCAAGAAGTCTTTTTGGAGCGTTTCAAACCCTGTCATTATCTGATTGATCTGTTCCTCAAGAGGGCCTTTGAATCCTTTCTTGCCAAGTGCTGCATGGAGTTGCGAGAGCGGCTCATGAGAGAAGTCCGATACCACCTTGAGTCCCTCCGCAATCCTACTTATCTGAGCATACTGCCCGCTCACAAGGCTCTTGAGACGGTTTGCAGCTGCAAAGACGTCGGAAACCGTCTGCAAATGAGCTCCCTCACGTGCTGGTGCCGCAGCAGTTCTCAAAAGTTGAAACAAGTGCAAAGCCGCTTCATATGCTGGATAAGCAACAGAGCTCTCTAAGACGTGCATGGGTCTCACAAGACGATCTAGCGTCGGACGGACACCGCTTGTCTGTAACCGATTTGCCATTTCGAGATTTGAGGCCGCTGCGCGCAGAACGCTCTGCATCACAGACAAATCGCGGTAGGCAGCGTTCAGCGCCCGCAAGGGGTTCCATCCCGCCCCAAGAATCGTGGTCACTCCCTCTCGAAAGTTCGTTTCTTGCAAAGCCGATGACACCGGTGTCAGCCGAAGGCATCCCGCGGCTATCATGCCATGTAGGACTCCGTAGATGCGATCGTATGGCGAAAGGTGGATGTCGGCTCGCTGCGACCGGAGCAGATCGCTAAGTCCTTCTTCCGTGCTGCGGACAAGGGTAGCAAATCCAGCGGCTAGCAGAAGATCGACGTCGTTGCCGCTGTCGCCCGTAAACAGAATCGTCGAGAGGTCGTTGAACCCCAGAAGCTTTTGGGCAATGAAGCGCGCGGCATAGAGCTTGGAGCCGTTATCCGGGACGAAGTCGTAGTTTAAAAAGCCTTCGTTTCCAGGCCCGCTAACCACGACCTTGACGGTGTTGAGACCGGACTCAATTAGGAGTTCATTGATGCGGAGCTGATGTTCATACGTTCTCCCTTCAGCGCCAGAAATGTAGATATGGCGCAGCTCTTCACGGAAGCGAGGGCGCCAATTCGAAACACCTAACTTCGCCATTATACCATCGAATATTTCGTCCGGTCGCTCGACCCAGTGCGAGCGGAGTTCTTCGGTATAGGCGTTGACCTCCTTCCAATCATCGCCGAAACGTTCATAGATCATGGTGCCGGTTGCAGCAGCCACATAGGTGGGTGTGGGAAGCCCATATGTTGCGATTACCTTCCTGATACTTCCGATGTAGCGTCCCGTGACATAGATGACCGGGATGTTGGAGGCAGTCAGATTATGAGTAAGATGATGGAGGACTGCGGCAGAGTGCGGATCAGGAGGTGCTTTTCCATTGAAGATTGTGCCATCCATGTCCGTGAACCATGCGTGCACCGGAGAGGATGGTTGGACGTGCAGCGCGAAGGCTTGCGCCTCAATGATTGCAAACGGTAACAGCGACTGTGCTGCTATGGGAAACTGGGAAGCGATCAACGGAGGGGTAAGCGTGGAATGCGATGAGGCGAGAAGGTTCGTCATGACTTCCTTTCTTCCCCCACGTCCGTATATGACAATAATTCTATTTGTTGCGGATATACGCTTTTACGACAAGACACAGCATTGTCAAGTCGGAAGTCGGTGTGAAGTCGGTGCAATCCAAGTCATGCAGAAGTATTAATTTTGTTTCTCGTTTTGCATTGTTCACCATATATTTTAATGCGTCGTAAATGCGTCATATTTGCGTCGCAAATATTGACTGTTGCCCCTTGTAGTCGTCGGCTCCATCGGCATCTTCGGCCACGTGTTTGACCAGAAACGTCTGCAACAGCCTCTATGGCGCGTGCCCTACGACGACATCGTGTATATGACGGAGGTGAAGTAGAGGCAGGAAACAGGAGGCGTGGGGCATGAAAAAAGGCGCCGGTGGTTGCGCGATTCAGGCTGCCCTCTTATACATCACCTTTCCATTCCGCAGGATTTCGTAAGCAAATGAACTCTTATGTGGGCTCTTCAGTTCGCGCGGATTAAAGGGATGCGCCTCGATATCGAGATCTATCTCATGTGCCCTCTTCAAAAGATAAGTCATCTCCTCCATCTCATTGCGTTGGCCAAAGTCCGGCGAGACCACCGCGAGGTCTATATCGCTGTCTTTGTGAGCCCTGCCGCTTGCATAGGAGCCGAAGAGGATGATCTCTTGCAGATGGATCTCTTTGGCCAGCAGGCTGGCAAAACGATCGACGATCTCCTTTATATTTTTTTTCTGAGCCATTTTATAAGTCCTTCGGTTTTGTGAAGATAGTCCTGAGCTGTCTTTCGATCACAGATTTCCGACAGTCGTTTCTTGTAGGAACCGTAGCGGGCCTTGATTGCAAAAGGAGTAAGTCTCTCCAGAAAATCGAGTCGGTCAGCGCCGAGTTCATGTTCTATACCGGCGACGGCCGCAAGTTTTCTAAGGTTGTGAGTCAGCGGGATTTCCTTTTCCCGGTTTGCAAGGATAGCCTTGATCGCTTTCTCGACGGCCTGCTGGCACATGAATGCGGCATAAAGGTACTTGCGTGCTTTGAACAATGCCCGCGACGTGCCCAGATCGTATTGAGCTTGCTCAAGCCATTGTCTTACGGTCGCTTCCATCATTGTCAAGATAATGGCGAAGCAACATATTGAAATCAAGAAGTTTTCGTGGCCTGCTGCTCCATCTGCATCTTCGGTCACGTCTTTGACCAGAAACGTCTGCAGCAGCCCCTAGAAACAAAGGCGCCAGGTAGAATTTCAATATTATAAGTTCAGACCGTCTGATATTGTTGTGCAGGGAGAAATAAGCTTTATCTTGCAAATAATACGATAAAGGAGCCTTTATTGCCTGCAGTAAGTACCGAAAAGGAAATGCCCATGACCCCCGACAAATTCACAAAATATCCGCACATAGAGAACATCGATGAGGTGCCGGCAATATTCGAGCTGCCCGAGGTCATCGTGACAGAGAAGGTGCATGGGAGCGCGATGCGAATCGGCCTTATCGATGGCCATCTAAGGTACGGCGGCCGTAAACTCGAATTTAACGATATCCGGCCTGAGAGTAAGGAAGGGCAGGGGTTTATTTCGTGGATGCTTGCGACGGGGCTCGATAAAAAGATCAAAACTGCATTTATCGGTCACGACGTGATCCTCTTTGGCGAGTGGCACGGCAGCGGGACTCCATCAAAGGGATGGCCGCAGATACAGAAGGGTATTTGCTACATAAAGGGCAATGACTTCCGCGTGTTCGACGTAAGACTTGATGGCAAATACCTCTCGCAGGATGAGGTCCTGGTATGGGCTGCGAAGGTGGGCTTAAAGACCATGCCCGTGCTTTTTCGCGGGAGGCCAGATGGAGAGGTATTCAATTCGCTCATCGACACCATGTCGCGCGTGGGGGAAGAGAACGGGATTGTTGATGCTGAAAATACGATCGAAGGTATTGTCATAAGGCCTACTGAGATGCAGTGGGATGTCAAAGGTAACCCGATCATGGCGAAGTACAAGGTCGGCAGGTGGGCTGAGCGTGCATCTGCCGCAAGCCATCCGAGGACGCCGCCAAAGGAAAGGCCCGTGATCCCTGGGGCAAAGGAGTTCGCCCACGAGTTTGTCACACCCATGCGCCTTAATCACGTACTCGATCAGCTCCGCGAGAATGGGATCCCGATCGACATCAAATCCCTGGGTGAAGTGATGAAACGCATGGGTCAGGACATAAAGAGGGAAGGGGCAAACGCCCTCGCGGATGCGCGCCTCGATTGGAAGGACGTGAGCCCATTCGTCACGCATCTCACGAAGAATCTGTTTTCGCAGTATTTGAGAGAAGGGGAAAAAACTTAATTTGGTTGGACGACGACATGTGGTACCCAAGCGATAATGTCAGGGTAATTGCCCAAGGGAAAATGTCAGTAGATAATACCTTCTATGGGGTAAACGTAGGAGGTGGAAGGGATGCTACTGACGATGAAGGAAAACAATAGGTTAAAGGTGATGCAGGA
>JBDRBN010000052.1:0-6222 GCA_043822785.1 Pseudomonadota bacterium | reverse complement strand
CCTGCATCACCTTTAACCTATTGTTTTCCTTCATCGTCAGTAGCATCCCTTCCACCTCCTACGTTTACCCCATAGAAGGTATTATCTACTGACATTTTCCCTTGGGCAATTACCCTGACATTATCGCTTGGGTACCACATAAAATATGTAGAAAGGTTGACAACTTAGATAGAGCATGATAGCTGGCCAAACTCTGTTTTGCAACAAAGGATCCGCCACTAAGGCGTCGGCGGGCAGGCGGACTGCATGGAGGATGAATGGCTACTGATAGACTAAAAAAGAAATTGGGCGTAGGCCGTCACTTATCGAGTATTAAGCGCAGTAGGCAATCTGAGAAGCGGCGCGTAAGAAACCGCAGCGCGATGTCCAACATGAAAACAGCTATTAAATCGGTCCGCACAGAAGCAAGCAAAGATGCCCTTAAAAAGGCAGTTCCAGTTATAATGAAGACAGCAAAAAAAGGGATCATCCATCGCCGCAAGGCAGATCGTTTGGTGTCTAGGCTTACGAAATACGTAAATTCTCAAACAGCATAACGTAAATGTCATCGCGAGCCTGCGCTAGCAGCGCGTGGCGATCTCCGTAGATTAAGGAGATTGCTTCGGCTTCGCCTCGCAATGACACTAAAGCTTCTCAGTAATCTCAACTATTGCGCGCTCCAATACCCTCTCCCTCGGAAGTCTGCTCGACTTTATCTCCCGATCACACCGGTGAAGCACCGCAAAGCTCTTGCGAAGCTCTTGTTTAGAAAAGTTCTTTGCTTGGTCCACATAGCCTGCAGCATAAAATGGATTAACGCCCAGATATCTGGCAATTTCCGCCCGATCCATCATCCTGCCCGCAATCTCTCTGGCCTTGGACAATATTCTGAAATGGCGCGCGAGCATGTGCAAGATGAGCGGCGGCGGTTGTCCGTTTTGGGTGAGATTGTGAAGATACGATAAAGCGCGCGAAAGTTTGCGCTTCCCTACAGCATCGGTTAGCTCGAAGATATCGCGCTGATGTGTCTCTGTTACCGCTTCCTCAACATCTTTAAGCTCGATGAGCTTTCGATCGCCCACATAAAGCATAAGCCGCTCGATTGCGCCCACCTGCTGGCCAAGATCGTTTCCGATCATATCTGCCAAAAACCTGGCCGCTTCCATAGACATTTGCCGTCCGCGGTTTTTGACCTCCATCCCGATCCACGAAGGCAGCTTATCGTCGTAGAGTTTTTTGCACTCCACCACAGCGCCTTGCTTGGTTGCGACTTGCATAAATCGAGACCTTCCGTCTATCTTTACGGCGGAGATAATGAGCGTTGAAGCCTCCAGCGGAGCATTTAAATAATCTGAAAGGGCTTCGAGAAAATTCTTTCTCGAGTCCTTTGTAATGTACTCGCCGTCGCGAACGATCACCAAAGGCCTTGCACCCAAAAGGGACATATTCCTCAGCGCACCGATTACTTCTTCTGCATCTACATCGCGAGCTGAGTAGGTGCACACTGAAAGTTCACAACCTTCGCCCCCGCCTATCGCTTCTCTGAGCTGACGCAGGGCTCCCTGGGCAAGGTATGATTCTTCGCCCACGATCACGTACAGCGGGCGGATCTTTCCTTGCCTAAGCTCTTGATCTAAAGTTGTGATGTCTAGTTTGGGCATATCATTTGATGATGTCATCGCGAGCCCGCGTAAGCGGGTGAAGCGATCTCCGTAATTTCAGGAGATTGCTTCGGCTTCGCCCTCGCAATGACAACAGTATCACACTACAACATTAACAAGCTTTCCTGGAACAACAATTACCTTCTTCGCTTGCTTGCCAGCTACAACAGACTTAACTTTCTCATTCGCTAGGGCTATTTGTTTTACATCATCATCGGATGCATCTGAAGCCACCTCTATCCTATCACGCAATTTTCCATTAACCTGAACGATTATGGTCTTCGTATCGCCCACGAGCTTGGTTTCATCATACACAGGCCACTTCTGTTTAAGCACGTCCTGTCTATGGCCTGTGCGCTCCCACATCTCTTCTGCAATATGCGGTGCAAAAGGAGAGATGAGCAGGATAAGGGTTTCAATCGACTCTTTTGTTATGTCGGCGCTCCCCATTCCCTGAAGGAAATTTACATATTCCATGAGCGCTGCGATCGCCGTGTTAAAATGAAAGCGTTCCATATCATCCGTAACTTTTTTAATCGTCTTATGCATCATGCGCAAAAGCCCATCCGGCCCCTTGCCCTTGCCGCCCTCTTCGCAAAACGCCTCTATGGTTCGCCACACCCTTCCTATAAAACGGCTCAGGCCTTCGAGCCCTTTGTCGCTCCACTCCAAATCTTTTTCCGGCGGTGAAGCAAAGAGCATGAAAAGCCGTGTAGCATCTGCTCCGTATTGCGCGATCATTTCATCAGGATCAACGATGTTTCCCTTTGACTTGCTCATCTTTGCGCCATCTTTATACACCATGCCCTGGGTCATGAGGTTTATAACCGGTTCGTCCAAATCCAAAAACCCGAGGTCGCGCATCACCTTGGTAAAGTAGCGGCAGTAGATGAGATGTCCTACCGCGTGTTCAATCCCGCCGATATACTGATCAACCGGCAGCCAATAGGATATATCTTTTTTATCAACTGGTGCGCTGTCGCACTTTGGCGAAGCATACCTAAACATATACCAAGACGATTCAACAAACGTATCCATCGTGTCTGTCTCGCGCTTGCCTTGGCCTTTGCACTTTGGACACTTAGCCTCAACAAACGATAAAACTTTTGCCAGCGGCGAGCCGCCTGTACCGGTGAGCGGAACGTCCTTTGGCAAAACCACCGGCAGATCTTTCTCAGGAACTGAAACGGCGCCGCACGAGTCGCAGTGAATTATGGGTATGGGCGCGCCCCAGTAACGCTGCCTGGATATGCACCAATCCTTGAGACGATACGTAGTAGTAGGGCCGCCTTTGCCCTCTTTTGCCAAAAACTTTGTTACTGCATCGATACCCAGCTTTGATGGCATGCCGGTGAATTGATCTGAATCCTTCATGGTTCCAGAAGCCTCCCAGGCACACGTCATGGTTTTGGGATCCAGCGTTTCGCCTTCGGGCTGGATCACAACTTTAATCGGAAGATCGTATTTTTTCGCGAATTCGAAATCGCGCTGGTCATGAGCAGGCACTGCCATCACAGCTCCTGTGCCATACTCCATTAGCACGAAGTTGGCCACATACACGGGCATCTTCCATCCGGTAACCGGATTTATGCAATGTGCGCCGGTGAACTCGCCCTCTTTCTCATATGAGCCGGCAAGACGAGCCTGATGATCTATGCGCCTTGACCTGTCGATGAACTTTTCAACCTCTTTCTCACGGCCGTGCGCTTTTGCCAGCGCCTTGGCCAGCGGATGCTCCCAAGCAAGGCTCATAAACGTTGCGCCATATAGGGTGTCGGGCCGTGTGGTGAAAATGCGTATGGTCTCGCTTCTGCCATCAATTTCAAAATCTATGTTTGCGCCAACGCTCTTGCCGATCCATTCTCGCTGCATGATTCTCACTCGCTCAGGCCAACCTGTGAGCTTTTCATCGATGTCGCGCAAAAGCTCATCAGCATAATCAGTGATTCGAAAATACCACTGAGACATGGACCTAAGCTCGACAGTAGAATCGCATCGCCAGCAAAAACCGCCCTCTGCCTGCTCGTTGGCAAGCACGGTTTGGCAGTTGGGACACCAGTTGACACTGGATGTTTTCTTATAAGCCCAACCTTTTTCAAACATGCGGGTGAAGATGAGCTGCTCCCACTTGTAGTACTCGGGTTGGCTCGTGGCAAATTCGCGATCCCAGTCGTATGAGCACCCAAGTTTTTTAAGCTGAGAGCGCATGTGATCTATGTTGTCATGCGTCCATTTTGCAGGATGCAGATTATGCTTTATTGCAGCGTTTTCTGCAGGCATGCCAAACGAATCCCATCCCATGGGATGCAGCACCTTAAAACCCTTCATCATCTTATACCGCGCTGCCACATCGCCGATTGCATAATTTCTTACGTGCCCCATGTGAATGCGGCCCGACGGATATGGGAGCATCTCAAGAAGATAATATTTATTTGCGCCTGCTTTAGGCTCTACCTTGAAAGCGTTTTCGTCTTTCCAGCGCTTCTGCCACTTGGATTCTATTTCTGCAGGATTGTATGTGCGTTCGTTCATCAATTACCTCCAGTACCCCAGCGCTCAAGCCACTTCTCAAACATAATCAGCGTCCACAGTTTTTTTCGATTCTCCGCCCTGCCCTTAAAATGGTCATTAAGAAGTCTTGTCACCTCTTCTGGCTTAAAGATGCCTTCGCGCCTTAGCTTGTCCTCTGCTAAAACATCGCACGTCATCTCGCGAAGCGGCCCCTTTATCCATTTTGCCACAGGTATTCCAAACCCCTTCTTTGCCCTGCCGGCTATGCCCTTTGGCAGAAGGTCATCTACGCTCTTCTTTAAGAGGTATTTCATATTAAAACCATTTAATTTCATTCTATAAGGAAGGCGGGCTACAAATTCCACTACCTCATAATCTAAAAATGGCGCCCTGACTTCAAGAGATGCGCCCATTGAAGCGCGGTCCACCTTTGCAAGTATATCCTCGGCCAAATAAAGCTTTTTGTATGCGTACAATATGGCATTTCCGTCTGATGCAGGCTTAGCAGATACAGCGTGGCGCCTGGCATCGTCAAACACATCAGGAGGCGGGCTGCCTGCAAGCACATCTTTAAGCTCTGGTTGCGAAAACGCACCCATCCAAACCATGTGGCGCGCGATGCCTCTTATATCTACTCCTTTTAAAAACTGCTTAACCTTAAAATCAAAGCTTATGTTCTCGTCTGAGACCTGAAGCCTCATGCAACAAGGCTCGATGATGCTCTTTCTAAGAAATTTTGGAAGAGCCCTATACCACGTTGCTGCGCGCTCTGCCTGAAACGTTGGGTAGCCCGCAAACAGCTCATCCCCGCCATCTCCTCCCAAAGCTACGGTCACGTGTTGTCTAGTAAATTTAGAGAGCGCATAGGTTGGAATGATCGATGGATCAGCAAATGGTTCATCGAGCAGGCTAGTGACTTCTGGCAATAACGCCAAAAGGTCTCGTGGCGTGCAGAGCTTCTCGCGATGATCGGTGCCAAGGTGTTTTGCCACCTTTCTTGCATAGCTGGATTCATCGAACGACTTTTCCTCAAATGCTATTGAAAAAGTTTTTATGTTATGAGGCTCCATGTGCTCTCTCATCATCGCCACAACGCTTGATGAATCGATTCCGCCTGAAAGAAACACGCCCAGCGGCACATCGCTCATGAGCCTCTTTTTTACAGAGCCCTTAAACAGGCGCAAAAATTCTTTTGAAGCCTCGTCATCGGATAGCCCAATCCTTTCGTCTCCCACCGGCACATCCCAGTAATGACGCATGGTGATCCTGCCGTCTTTAAATCGCAGAAGTTGTCCCGGTTCTAATTTTTTTATGCCTTCGAATATCGTATGAGGCGCCGGTATATACTCGTATGCAAGATACTTAGCTACCGAATTTAAATCCAATCGGCGCGCTACATTGGGGTTTGCCAAAATGGCTTTGAGCTCAGATCCAAAGATGAGCGCGCCGTCCTGATATGTGAAGTAGAGCGGCTTTTTCCCCATGCGATCGCGCGCGAGCAAAAGCGTTCTTTCCTTTTCATCCCAAACAGCGAGCCCAAACATCCCGTTAAGCTTAGTGGGAATGTCTGCGCCATATTCCTGATAAAGATGCGGAAGCACCTCTGTATCAGAGCCGGTGTGAAAAGTGTGTCCTTTTGATTTAAGATCCTGCCGCAGTTCTTTGAAGTTATATATCTCGCCGTTGCACACGGCCTGCACATTTCCTTCTTCAGAACTCATGGGCTGGTGACCGTCGGCAACATCCATGATGGATAGCCTTCTCATAGCAAGGGCTGCGCCGCGCCCCATGTAATATCCTTCGTCGTCAGGGCCGCGATGCACCATGGTGCGGTTCATGCGTGCAAGCAGGTCTTTATCGACCTGGCGCGATGGGTCTTCGTATATTATTCCGCAGATTCCACACATAATAAAATCCAATATCTAATATCTCACTGCTGTCGCGTTAGAGGTGTTAACTGGTTGAAATATAAGAATTCATTTTTCTCATGTCTAGGTGTCATTGCGAGGAGCGTTTAGCGACGAAGCAATCTCCCGCAAACAGAGGTTATAAGGGGATTGCTTCGCTTTGC
>JBDRBN010000051.1:0-25448 GCA_043822785.1 Pseudomonadota bacterium | reverse complement strand
GAAAAATATTCTGGAACAAAGCAGTACTATCAAAAAGGCGCTGGACGCTCGCCACCTCGGATCAGACAGTGTTTCTGGTCATCTATCGGCAAATCCGGTTTGAGCTGGCGTGTTGTGCTGTTTGGCCAAGCCAACTAAAAGGCATCCGCGAGTTACCGCGGATGCCTTTTTGCGTCTAAAGCTTACAATTACATGTTGCTTGCTGAAGGCTGCACATTGCCCTTTAAAGGAAAATACAACACCGCGTGCTCTCCACCATGCGCTGCCGCGCACCAGTAGTTGTTTCCTACTTCGTAGCCAGCCAGCGCCACACCCAAATCAGGATGAACCACGTTTGGTGAGACCTCACACCTTACCACATCATACTGTTCTGCTTTCATGCCAGCGCGCTTCAAAGACTCCATAGCCTTTTGGTTGTTATCGGTCACCAGGCGCAGATGTGCATCGTTATCCACAGCATAACCGCATATGGCCTTTATGTTCACACCAGCCTCGGCCAAAACGCCTGCCACACGGGACGTAACACCGCGTTCATCAGAAATTTTTACCACAATCTCTTTCTCCACATTTATATTGGTTTTCACAAACGCCCTCCTTTCTAAAAGCCTTATCGTTAAGGTTAAGTCTTTTCTTACAGATATACAGTAAAAGTCCAGCTCATCCTTAACAACCCATCATCGTCGATAAATTTCTCAGGAGGCGTTGAGAATGGAGCTGAAGATCTAACGGTTCTAAGCGCCTCTCTGTCGTATTCATCAATGCCGGAGCTGCGGAACACAAATAGCTCGCTCAAATCTCCTAATCGATTTACGCTTACGCCCAAGACAACATCTACCGATCCGCGCGTTACGCGATTATAGGAAAAATGATTGCGCAGCGCAGGAATAGGATTAAACGCGATCTTAAAGGCACGTTTCAGACGTACGAAATACTCCACATCCGGATGGCGCAGCACATTGAGATAGGTGTGAACGCCCCTTTTGAAGTCTGGATAGAAATCATCCAGGGCGTTTGTCGTACCTTTGGAAGGGTCGCCGTCTGCTTGTGCTTGGCCGCTTTCAAAAATACTTTCATCAAATGAGAAGATCTTTTCCTTACCCTGGTCTTTCGCTCAGCTTTAGCCTTAACTTGCTTTTTCTTCTCTCCACCTGCTCTACCAGGCTTTGTTCCAATACCTACAGTTTCTTCTCTGACAGAAGTATCGTACATGCCCAGAAACTTGGGCTTATCCGGTTTTTTCTCTACTTCTGGTTCTGCTATATCAGCGATCTTGTATTTAGCGCGACCTTCTGGAACCTCATATACGGGTACAACTTCTATGGTCTTCTCAGCTAAGTTTGTAAGAGGCGATGTAAACTGAGAGAATATAATGATGAGCAGCGCATGCAGCACGAACGAAAGCAATATATACGGCCAAATGGGTTGTCTGTCTTCAATAACTCGCATCAAAACCCCTGCATCAGTGGTCGGCCGAGCACATGATCTATATACCGGCTAATTACATTGCCTGCTGCTTTGCAACTGGATATGTTCTGGGACGCGCTGCTACACAAAAGCCCGCTCAATCCTTCAAGCTCATGCCCGGTTAAAGCCACAGCTTTTGTCGTGCCGATAAAGCAACGAGAGCATATAAGCCCTCCTCTATCAAAATCAAACGACCAACGTACATCTGTACTTAAAGTCGCTTGGCTGCAACAGACACAGCAGTCCAAAACCGGAGCAAAGCCTGAGCGCGCAAGCCATGTTAACTCAAATGCCGCTGTTTCAAATGGATCTGGATCAGCATCATTAAGGCTTAGTAAGCGTGAGCGCAAAAGATCGAATTTTGCGGGGTTAGACTCGCCTTCCTGCAAAAATGCCAGGGCAAGTATAAGCGTACGAGCTATGCCTTCTATCCTCTCCAGGGATTTCAGCGCCCCATTAATAGGTATGGCAACAGATGCCTCCTCAAGACGCACAAGCGCTGATGTGGTACGCTGGGTAAATTGCAAATCCACGATAGAACCTGGCTCCAGCGCACCTGCAAACCGACGCTTTGAGCTGCGGGCAGACTTGGCCATACCGCTCATCCTGCCCCCATCCCTGCAGAAGAAGGTAACGATCCAGTCTGCGTCACCAAAGGCCACCCTTTTGAGAATTATCGCATGCGACCTACGCTGCATTTGTGCTCCTCATGTAAGCGAGGAGTATACGCTAAAATGGGCATTTGCCGCAAGGCCCCTGCGGGGCAAATTCCAATAACCAAACTCCAAACTTCGTACTTTCATTGTTTTTGTTTGGAATTTGGGTTTTGGAATTTGGTGCTTGGTGCTTGGAATTTTGAGCGTAACACCTTGAAATGATTGATATTTAACAACACCATTCACCAACTCATTAATAGATGCTATTATAGAAATTGGGAGGTAGGTCATATGGGCGTAATTATATTATATATTGCAATTCTTCTTAGTGTGCTTATACAGGCTGTACCTGTGCACTCTGAGGAACAGCAGTCAGGCACAGAAATGAAGTTTGAAAACGTAGAAGAGATAAGGAAGCGTCCATCCGATGTCCACATTGGCTCAGATCCCCAATACAAACCTAACATGGAACAGCAGATGGGGGGGTCAGACGAAGCAGGATATGAAAAAGACTCTGTGGAAAAGGATAGAGAGTATTACGAGGAAAAGACCTATTACAAACGAGTGGACGATAAAAAGGAATCGGCCCCGCCAGCAAAACGATGGGAATAATTGAGTGGTCGATACATTATCGACCACTCATCCTGAGCGAAGTCCCGTATCGAACGGTACGGGACGGAGTCGAAGGATCCCAGTAAAATACGGGAATTCTTCGTTGCGGCCTCTATTAAGGGCCTGCGCTCAGAATGACCGACTGGTTAACATTTCCCAATAGTTGCACGTAACTTGTTGGAACACTACTGATAGGAGATCTGAACATGCGCATGGCTATATTGGGTGCAGCTTTAATCGCAATATTTTTCATACAAATATTTCCTGCATATGCAACAAAGGGACAAAGCGATGGCATGAAGTTTCAAATACGCATCCTAAGCCCTGAAGAGATAAAGAGGCAAAAAGAAATCGAACAAAAGAATGCAGCAGCGCAAGACAAAGCCAAAGAAACAAAATCTACCAAATCCACTGCCAAGAGCGAGCCCTCAGAAGCAGAAAAAGCTTATCGCAAAAAGATGAAGGAAAAGGAAAAAACAAAACCAGAGCCAACTAAACGATGGGAGTAATTACTTGTACTAGCTCCGCATTTCCCTCACGATTTTGAAGTGAATGCCCCTATAATGTCATTCCGACCCCTTCGACTCACGTTGTTCGCTCAGGGCAAGCTTCGTGGAGGAATCCCTTGCAGTAAAACTCGGCAAAAAAAGCAATGGATCCCTCGACGGAGTTTACCCTGAGCGACCCCGAGCGAGCGTAAGCAAGTCGAGGAGGAGTCGAAGGGCTCGGGATGACATTCTGGCACTTCAAAATCGTGAGAGGTTACGCTTGAGACGGATTGGCCATAACTCATTGTAATTACTGCCCAATTCCCACCAACCATTTTTTTTTAAAAAACCACGCAACAAAAAAAAAAACGACCGATACATATATCAGATCAGCAATGGTGTTGGTCAGGAAAATTCAGGAGCAGAAAGGACGCAATTATGGGTGGCGTACAAGGAATTCATCTAGATACTGGATTTGGCGCATCATTTGCCGGCAGTGGTGGATATGATGAAACATCATTTGCTTTCAGCGTAACGCCTGGCATTACCATTGGACTGGGATATGATGCAAAATATCTCGCTCCAGATGCTATCGAGGCAAACATCGAAGATACCGGCTATGACATAATTCAGCTGCCAATCAATTTTAACGCAACTCACCTGGGAAATAGCGTATGGACATTAGGCGGCGAGACAGGCCTTAGGTTTGACTGGATACTCGTAAACCTAGACGTACTTGTAAGAATGGGCGCACTTACAGGAAATGAAAACGCGGACGCGGCTTTTGGTGTTGCACCAACCCTTAGGGCTGGCTTTTTAAAAGATGCCTTTGGCCTTGACGTCAGCGTCCTGGCTTATTCCGGCCATGAAGAGATCGGAGCACCAAGAACAACAGTCACCGGATATTTCAACCCTTTGTTTTTTCTTGGTGTAGCTGCAGGGGCTTATACGATGATTGATGAGCAGGTTGAGAAATTAGAACGGCGGAAACATGGGTATGGCGATTATGATATTGATAGGCCTGAACATTCTGACTATACGGATGAGCCTTCAGAGGTTGAAGAACCTTCAACTGATATAGAACAACCCCAAAATTCAGAACCAGCAAGCAATACCACACCTTCAAGGCCGGCAGTTTCAAACAGTGACGGATATGCGCGCTGTGATACGGAGCTTAAAGATGACGCCAAAAAAACGGCCTGCAAAAGCATAGTCGATGTATGCATGGCAGCGAACGACGCTTCCGCAAGCGTAATCTTGCGTACTGATGTTGGTTCGATTACTGCAGAAAACAGAGCTTCCTGCTTGGATATGGCCATCAACCTTGCAGCTTTAGATTATGTGCTGAAAAAATAATCAGTCAGAGGAAGAATAATCAGACGGAGCAGCTACTCAGCTGTTCCGTTTTTTTACCTTCCTGTTATTTTGACGTTTGAGCTTCTACGATCTCCACTATTTGCAGAGCTGTCTCCAGCGCCTCCTTAGCCATATCTCTTGAAGGCTCACCTTCTGGAAGGGTTCCGGGCAACGCATCCGGATAGCGCGTGGGTATATAGAAACTATCCAACACTGCCAGTTTATCGAAAAGTTCACCGAGGAAGGCAAAATCTTCTAAGGTAGCTAAATCTGCAAGTTTATGTGTCTTTGGTATCTTGAGCTTCTGGTGATCTAACCATGCCTTGAGTGCTTTCTCAGTTGCCTGCTGTGCATGAAAGCATACTTGAGTGGTAATTCCTTCTTCGAGGGCCAGCTCTGCCATCTTGAGATCATAGCCAGCAAACTCAAGCCACCTGTTTTTCATAGACTGTCCTCCCCTTTTCGTCGATCTCATCCTGAAAGAATCTCCGGCTTTTGCAAAGCTCCTCAAACTCCTTCGGAGTATATACCAAAATATCGGTTCCAACATTGGGCTTGATACACTCAACCATCTCCTTGATTCTTTGCATAAACGGTTTATCCGTCTCCATCACAACCATCAGATCTATGTCGCTCCATTCCTGAACTTCGCCGATTGCCAACGAGCCAAAGAGTATGACCTTTTGAGGCTGATAATTCTTCAAAATGACCTCTACAATCCTTTTGAGTTCCTGCTCGAGCATCGCCCTACGCGATTTTTGACTTTCTGTCAGACTCATAGGTAAGTTCCTTTTGTATTAGTTTAATTGCTCATAATCTATTATGGACCTTCTACAAACACCGGTGCTGCGCCAAAATGGGTTAGTTCGCTGAGCTGGCGGAACCTTGAATCGATGTCCGCATGTGTGAGATAGCGCAGCCTATCAAGGCCAAAGTCCTCCACCTGATAAGATGCCATCACGCTGCCGCATGCTGCTGCACGCCGTAAAGCCATATCGTCAAAGCTGCCTGTCTTGGCTAGATACCCAAGAAACCCGCCGGCAAATGTATCGCCGGCGCCTGTTGGATCAGCCACTTCTGTAAGCGGATAAGCCGGAGTGGAGAACACCTTGTCGCCTGAATAAACGAGCGAGCCGTACTCACCGCGCTTTACTACCACAAACTTGGGTCCCCAACTCATGATCTCTCTTGCTGCAAAAGTTACGTTCTTCTTGCCTGTGAGCAATCTAGCCTCTGCATCATTTACAAAGATCATATCCACGCATTTTATTACTTTCATGAGTGTATCGCGCGCAGTGTTGATCCACAGGTTCATGGTATCCATGGCTATGAGCTTTGGCCCATGCATCTGCTCAAGCACCTTGAGTTGAAGCTCAGGATGAATGTTTGCCAAAAACAGGATGGGACGCGTGCGATGATGATCAGTAAGCTCAGGGTCAAATGTTGCAAATACGCCAAGCTGTGTGTCCAAAGTCTCAGCCTGGTTGAGATCATTCAAGTAATGCCCTGACCAGTGAAACGTCTTACCATCAGGAACTATCTTGAGGCCTGTGAGGTTAATGCCCCTTCCCTCTAAGAAATCAATATGCTCTTGCGCAAAGTCATTGCCTACAACTCCCACTAAGTGTACGCTCGTGAAGAAACTAGCAGCAGCAGAAAAGTGCGTTGCCGCGCCTCCTAGAATATTTTCGCGCTTCCCGCTGGGTGTTTCAAGATCATCGTATGCGACAGATCCAACCACAAGGATGCTCATATTTCCTCCTGTCCCCCTTCTCCAATTACCGATGTTCTTTGGTTCCTCAATTATCATACGTTTCTCGCGTTGCTTGCGTTTCTCGCTCTATTTTACATATTTCCCAATAATCGGCTTAAGATTTCGTTTTACCTCTTCAGGTATGAGCTCGTGCTTCGTCATAATCGCATTCTCAAGCGCATGGTGGCATGCGCAATCCTTTTCAGTAAGCGTCGGCAGCATCTTTTTTATCACCTTCTTAGCTTTTTCAACATTCTCGGTAAGCGTCTTTACTATCATCTCCACATCCACGCCTTCGTCTTCAGCCCGCCAACAATCATAATCAGTTACCAGCGCGATAGTCGTGTAGCAGATCTCTGCTTCTCTTGCGAGCTTGGCCTCCTGATAGTTTGTCATGCCGATTACGTTTACGCCCCAAGAGCGATATATATGTGATTCAGCACGCGATGAAAACATGGGCCCTTCGATGCAGACATAGGTTCCTCCGCTATGTGCTCTAATGCCAGCTTCTTTAGCAGCTGATATTGCTGCCTCCTTTAGGTTTTTGCACACAGGATCGGCAAACGCCACGTGCGCTGCGATTCCGTTTCCAAAAAAGGTTTGAGGGCGATCTTTTGTGCGATCCACAAACTGATCCACCATCACGAGCTCGCCTGGCTTTATCTCTTCCCGCATGGAGCCGACTGCTGAGACTGAAATGATCCTGTTAACGCCCAGGGATTTAAGCGCATAGATATTTGCCCTAAAGTTTATCTCATGCGGAAGGATACGGTGGCCATGGCCGTGGCGGGGAATAAACGCCACCTCTTTACCTTCGAGCGTGCCCAACATTATTGCATCTGACGGAGCACCAAAGGGCGTGGCAAAGGTGCGCTCCTCTTCGATTTTCACACCTTCTATGTCATACAGGCCGCTGCCGCCGATTATTCCAATTCTGCCTTCTGCCATTGTATTGCCCTCCTTGGGAGCTGCGTGGTGAATGCTGCTTTAAGCACAATTCAGATGTATAATCAAGGATTTGAAAACGCAAGCAACGTGTCTTACGTTTCTCGCATTTCTCGCGTGTCTCGCCTTTCTCGCCACATGCAAGTCAAGAGTCTTAGCATTTAGCAGCTAACTGGCCGCAGGCTGCGAGTATCTCCTGACCGCGGCTTGCCCTGATATTTACCTGAATGCCCTTCTCGCGCAGAAAATCACTCCACCAATCCAGTGTGTTTTCAAGAGGTGCTTTGAATTTTGATGACTCATATGAGTTAAAGGGTATGAGGTTCACTTTAGCGCGCACGCCATGAAGAAGTTTTATAAGCCTCTTTGCATCATCCTCGCTATCATTCATGCCTTTGATCATCACATATTCAAATGTTACGCGATAGCGAGAGCGTTTGCTGTACTCACGGCTAAAATTCATTATCTTAGCAATGGGCCATTGCTTATTGATGGGCATGAGTTTAGTTCGCACATCATCTGTAGTTGCGTTAAGTGAGATGGCCGCCTTTACATCATTGCGCTCGCAAAATTTCTTTAGTTCAGGAATAAGACCACAGGTAGAAACAGTGATGCGCCTCTTGGAAAGACCAAAAGCTTTCTCGTTTCGGAAAACAGCTATAGCATTCTCCACTGCTTCCATATTGGCAAGCGGCTCGCCCATGCCCATGAAAACGACGTTTGTGATGGGTGTAGAAGAAGCGCGCGCGAGCAGTATGAGCTGACCTGTGATTTCGCCCAACGTGAGATTGCGTACAAAACCCATGCTAGCTGTGCGGCAAAACGCGCATTTCATGGCGCAGCCCACTTGTGTGGACAGACATGCAGTAGTGCGGCCATCTAGAGCCGGTATGAGAACGCATTCCACGCACTTGCCATCATGCGCCTTGCACAAAAGCTTGAGCGTGCCGTCAGATGCCTTCTGCTCGCCCACAATCTCTACAGCAGAGATCTCATAGCGTTCCTTTAGAAGTTTGCGGCCTTCCTTTGACACATCAGTCACGTCATCAAAGGATTTTGCGCGTTTGCTATAGAGCCATTGCACAAGCTGTGTGGCAGCATAGGGCTTAAGACCAAGATCAACTACTGCCTTTTTTAGGCTATGTAATGCTATGTCGGTTATTGCTGGTAACATGGATCGTTCCTCTGTCATTGCGAGGAGCGTATGCGACGAAGCAATCTCCTTAAAGCAATTTTTTTCAGGAGATTGCTTCGCTTCGGCCCGTATTACGGGCCTTTGCTCGCAATGACACAACATGTGCTCATTTCTCCGCCACCATCGCATCTGCCCAAACATCTAGCAGTCCGGCTGTAAATGCCAGATCAAGAACTGTGTACCTGTTGCGCACGCACACAGCGAGCAAAAGGATTTCTCTAAAAACAGGTTGCTTAATGCCAAGATCATCGTACGAACTCTTAGCCCCTGCAGCTTTTAGAATATCTCGTATGTCTTTTGGCGATCTAAGATATGGTGACACTGCATCCTTTATTCTCTCCCACTCATTAATGATTTTTATTGTCTCTTCAGACACCCCTCTTTTAGACGCATGCTTTTTTCTAAACTCGGTTTCAATAGCTGGTGCTGCCTTGCCAAAGAAATTGCGACAGCGGGCTAATGCTTCTTCGCCGCGTTCCCATACGGATTGCAATGCAGAGCGATCAATCGAATCTGCCTCTGTATTCATTATCATCTCATAGAGCCTGGCTGTGGCAACTGTGCCCACTCCCACTTGAACGCCATGAAATTCTGGTATCTTGCCCTTCTCATATGCCCTCATGTCTAAGACATGCGATATAAGATGCTCGCCCCCTGATGCTGGAGAAGAGCTGCCTGCCATGAGCATGGAAATGCCAGAGAACACCAAAGCCTCTGTAAGAGCGCGTATGGCCTCAGGATCGCGATCGGCAATAAGATGGGCCCTGCTTATGTAGGTGTCTTCAAGGTCGCGAATCAGCTCAAAAGGCCGTTTGCAAAATGTGCCCCCTCTTACGAGCGTAGCCAGGCGCCAGTCTGCATTGCACACAGGCTTTGACAAAACATCGCCAAGGCCTGATCGAATCATATCCATGGGTGCCTGGCACAAAACATCTAGATCAGCGATTACTGCAACTGCTGGTTTGACAGGCGTTGTGGCCTTGAGCCCATCCTTCACCAATGCAGCAATACCTGATGCATACCCATTCATAGAAGGAGCAGTAGCTACTGCCACAAATGGAAGACCCTTCTTAAATGCAGACCACTTGCCAAAATCGGTTATTGTGCCAGAACCACAAGAGATGATTGTGGCAGCGTCCCCCGGCACGCTGGATGCAACTTCATCAGCCTGGCTTACATAGGCGATGGGGCGGCCTTTTAGCACATGGGGGATCACCTTGAAGCCGGCTTTGCCGAGTCGTGAAGCTACCTTTTCACCTGCCACATGATGCGTATTCTCATCAGCTATTAAGAACACTGGGCCAGACAGATTTTGTCTGCGCATCACATCAGGCAACCCATCGATTGCACCTGGCTCGATTATAGCCTCTCGCACAGGTACATCATGAGTTGTACCGCATTCACACTCCCACTTGGAGCCTAATAGCTTTTGTCTCTCATAAGTATCCATGGACGCGTATAAATGCAGACGGAGACCACATAGTCAACTGATTTTATTGGGTTTTTAGTAGATATTCATATATGCCAGGCAGAATTAATGCATGGAACTGTCTCACAAAAGATCGCTTAAATGCCCTCAAGTAACTTGGCCACTTGTTTTGGAGAAGGAAGTTCCTTTTGCAGTTCTTTGGGGAGTTTAGGGCCAACCGCATAGGATGAAACGCCGATCGGCCTGTTGGATTCCTTAAGTGCATATTCCACAATTATTTTATCCTTTGTCTTGCACACGATGATCCCGATTGAAGGATTCTCGGTCTCGGTCTTTACTCTCTCATCTAATACTGCGAGATAGAATTGCATCTTTCCTACATATTCAGGTTTGAACTCTCCAACTTTGAGCTCCAGAGCTAGCAAACAATTCAGATGTCGATGGTACAACAGTATGTCAATGAAGTATTCCTTGTCACTCACTTCTAGACGATACTGACTGCCGATGAAGGCGAGATGCCCGCCCATTTCCCTTAGGAATTGATCCATTCTCGTCATGAGAGCTTGTTCCAGTTCGTGCTCCATGTGATCTTCACCCATCTCCAAGAAATCGAACGTATATTCATCCTTCACCGCAAGCTTGGCTTGGTTTTTGATTTCCTCCGGAATTGATTTGTCGAAATTTGTTTGACTAATGAGCGTTTTTTCGTAGCTCTGGTTCGCGATCTGATGGATGAGGACATTCTTGGTCCATCCCATACGGCGGGTCATTCGGATGTAGAACTCCCTCTCTAGGTTGTCCTTGCACTTTTCCATGATAATGAGATTGTGAGTCCATCCGATTTCTCGCACCATTGGTGCGAGTTTTTCGATGTTGGAATAGGCCTCAAAAAAGCTCTTTACTCTCCACAGGTTAGAGGGTGAAGATCACTGATGCCAGGCAGAATTCATAGAAGATTGACTTAGCTGTCTCCGTCTGATTTTTAGTCAATATGTCATTGCGAGCGACTAACGGGAGCGAAGCACTCTCATCAATTTCAGGGGATTGCTTCGTCGCTTACACTCCTCGCAATGACAGCCGGCGAGTTATTAAAGGCGCCCATCTGTTAAATAAAATCTTACCTACCATTGTATTAATCCTCCTTCTTGCCACGCCTTTGGCTGCAAAAGATAAGTATGCAGCAAAACGACAGGCTCTCATAAATGAGATCAAAGAGGATGTGCGGCTTACAAGCCATTATATTGGCAAAGAAAAGCTGAATGAAAGCGTTCTTGAAGCCATGAACCTTGTGCCAAGAGAGGATTTTGTGTCTAAGGCCCTTTGGCTCTTTGCATATGAAAACCGCCCCCTTCCTATTGGCTATGGCCAGACCATCTCTCAACCTTATATAGTGGCGCTCATGACCGATCTTTTGGATGTGGACAAGGATGACGTGGTGTTTGAAGTAGGAACAGGTTCTGGTTATCAGGCTGCGATCCTCTCAAAGCTCGTAAAGCACGTATACACCATCGAGATTATTCCAGAGCTCGCAGAAGAAGCTAAGACAAGGCTCAAACAATTGGGCTATTCGAATGTGACAGTGCTCGAGGGCGATGGCTATTATGGCTTAAAAAAGGCAGCACCTTTTGATGGCATCATAGTAACCGCAGCTGCTGGCCAAATACCTCCTCCATTAATTTCACAATTAAAACCAGGCGGAAAAATGATAATACCGATCGGCAGCGCGTTTCAAACTCAACACCTCATGCTAGTGGAAAAAGATAAAAAAGGTAAGCTTACAATCAAGCAGGTGCTTCCAGTGCGATTTGTTCCACTTGCAGGGAAACACTAATGTGAGGGGTCGGAAATTTTTCCGACCCCTCATCCTGAGCGAAGCCCCGTACCGGTCGGTACGGGGCGTAGTCGAAGGATCTCAAGAACTCATGTATCTAATAATTTCCATTGCTCTCATATCTGCTGCCGCAATCAGCTATGAAATACTTCTCATGCGGCTCATCTCGATTATTCAGTGGCACCACTTTGCTTACATGGTCATAAGCCTTGCTCTGCTCGGCTATGGAGCGAGCGGCACGTTTCTTACCCTTGCAAAGGATGCGCTGCTTCGCAATTTCAGCAAGGCTTACCTCACAAACGCTGCCCTGTTTGGCATCTTCTCTATTGTCGGCTTTCTCTTAGCAGAGTACGTGCGTTTCAACGCATTAGAAATAGTTTGGGATGCGCGCCAGTTTATTCGCCTGTTCTTCATGTATTTGTTTCTCATGATTCCGTTTTTCTGCGCAGCCAACTGCATTGGCCTTGCGTTTATGAAATTTAAACACAGGATCGGCCGCATATATCTCTTTGATCTGGTGGGCGCAGGGCTCGGAGCCATTGGCATAGTCATCATCCTATACCGCATCTTTCCTGCATCGTGTCTTGGAGTTATTGCTGCTTTGGCATTAATAGCTGCATCTGTTGCAACTTTGGATAAAGACCTTGGCAGAAAATATGCATTTGCAGCAGGCTTTCTGGCCTGTGCCGTTGCAGCCTTTTTTCTCTGGTCATATTCCCCTCACGAACTCGAAGTTTCACAGTATAAAGGTCTGCCCAAAGCACTTCTTATTCCTGAAACTGAAATTATCGAAGAACGATCAAGTCCATTGGGACAGATTGCCGTGGTAAAAAGCCTGGGCATTCCATTTCGCCATGCGCCAGGGCTTAGTGTCATGAGCAAAGCCGAAGTTCCAGAGCAGCTGGGCATATTTATTGACGCGGATTCGCTTACAGCTATCACCCGCTTTACTGGCGATCAGAAGGAGCTCGCATACACAGATGCGCTCACGCAAGCCCTGCCCTATCATCTTTTAGTCTCACCAGATGTGCTCATACTGGGATCTGGCGGTGGGGCTGATGTGCTTGAAGCCATGCACTTTAACGCAAAGAGCGTGGATGCAGTAGAGTTGAATCCGCAAATAGCAGAGCTTGTAACTGATACATATGCCGAGTTCGCAGGCAACATATTCGCTAGAGAAGGCATCACACAGTACGTGGCTGATGCAAGGCGCTTTGTCTCATCGATTGCCGATACTTATGATCTGATTCAAGTCGCGCTCTTGGATTCTTTTGCTGCTTCATCAGCTGGGCTTTATGCGTTAAACGAAAGCTATTTGTACACAGTCGAAGCTTTTGAGGAATATTTTGAAAGACTCAAACCAGGCGGAATTCTAGCTATCACCCGCTGGTTCAAAATACCTCCGCGCGATAGCCTAAAGCTCTTTGCCACAGCCATTGATGCGCTGAAAGATTCCGGTGTTTCAAATCCCGGGCTTAGGCTTGCCATGATCCGCAGCTGGAAGACATCGACTCTGCTCGTTAAGAACGGAGATTTTACTGCTGATGAGATCAAAACCATTCAAGAGTTCTGCAAGAAGCGCGCATTTGATACAGCGTATTTTCCAGGCATAGATGAAAAGCAGGCAAACCAGTTCAATATATTAAATGAGCCTTATTTGTTTGATGGTGCTTTGGCGCTTCTAAGTGACGCGCGCGCAGATTACGTTGAGCGTTATAAATATCACATAACCCCAGCAACAGATGATAAGCCCTACTTCTTCAACTTCTTCAAGTGGAGCACGCTGCCTGAAATCATTAAGCTTAGGGGCATGGGCGGCGCGCCTCTTATGGAATGGGGTTATCCAATTCTTATAGCAACGCTTGTGCAGGCTGTGGCGCTTAGCATCCTGCTGATCCTTGTACCACTTATTAAGCTTGGGTCTGGTGAACAAAGGCCTCGCTCAAAAGCACGCGTATTCTTTTACTTCACTTGTCTCGGCCTAGCGTTTCTTTTTGTGGAGATCGCATTCATCCAGCGCTTTATTTTATTTTTGGGCCATCCGCTCTATGCAATTGCAGTCGTGATCGCCGCGTTTCTCATTTTTGCCGGGCTAGGGAGCGGCGCATCAAGGTGGGTTTATCTGCACTTGGGAAGAAGGACAGTGCTAATCGCAGTGCTCGCGATAGTTACCATCTCGTTGATCTACGTCAAATTCATGCCTGACATATTTGCGATGTTTATGTGGATGGATGATGGTTACAGGATAGCAATATCAATTGCGCTCATCGCGCCGTTGGCGTTTTTTATGGGCATGCCCTTTCCTATCGGCCTAACGCTCGCCGGCGAGATGAACACATCACTCATCCCCTGGGCATGGGGTATAAACGGATGCGCATCGGTAATAAGCCCGATGATCGCCACACTCATCGCCATTCATTTTGGATTTTCTGCTGTGATCACTGCAGCTGTGGTATTCTACGTCCTCGCCGCCCTCACTTTGCGCAGCATAGAAAATGCTCGGCAGCAGGTGGGCGGAGGTTGTACTCAGAACTCATGACCCTGCCATAGGCGCCTGTTGTGGCAATCAAAAGCACATCACCATCTGTTGGATCAGCGATCGCGCGCTCATGGCCCAACACATCTCCGGTCTCGCAGATGGGCCCCACGATATTAGCAAGCCCAGATGATTTCTCTCCAAGACGAGACAGGTTTACGATCTCATGAAATGAGCCATAGAGCATAGGTCTGATAAACGTATTCATACCGGCATCCACGCCTATATAGCGATACTCACCCTTTTGTTTGGTCTGCGTGACCTTTGCAAGTAGCACGCCGGCTGTGGCAACAAGATACCTGCCAGGTTCGATCCAGAGCTTATATTGAGGATGTGCTTGTTTGACCTTTTTAAGATTTTCATCAACTTCATCAAGATCCAGAGGAGTTTGACCAGGCTTCTCAACAACTCCAAGTCCGCCGCCCACATCTAAATAACGAACATCAGGAAAACGCTTGGCCACAGAGGCAAGAAATGTTGCTGTGCTGCTCCACTTATCAGGCGTGAATATATTGCTGCCTGCATGTGCATGAAGGCCAATTACTTTGGCGCCACATTTTTCAAGAAGATTTGAAAGCTCATCCAACTGCAACACCGAAACTCCAAACTTGGATTTTGCGCCAGCGGTCTTAACAAACTTGTGGTGGCCTTCGCCCTCACCAGGATCTATGCGGACAAATATCTCTTTATTACGAAATACCTCAGGCCACTTCTCAAGTGGATAAAGATTATCCAAGGTAACGTTTACGCCCTTTTCAAAGCCATGCTCATACTCCTTACGTGGCGCAAAGTTTGGCGTGAAGAGGATACGCTGTGCATCGATGTGGGGAAAAGTGCGCATCACATGGTCTATCTCGCCAGGAGATACGCACTCAAACCCAAGGCCTGATTCATAAAGCGCTGCCAATATTTCAGGGTGCGCATTTGCCTTTACTGAATAAAAAACCTTATCAACTGAACTCAGTGCAGTTAGGGCTGATGCCCTCTTTAAGATAGTCTCTTCATCATATACATAAAGAGGAGATGTATTCTTTGCTAAATCGATTAGCTCAGCCCTTCTCTTTTTCCACCACGGCAGATGTGTTTTGTCCTTTTCATCTTCAGGTTTTGCATTTAGCTCAAGCCACGTGGGACCAAGCACATTATCATCTGAGCGCCTGCTGAACAGTTCGCTATGAAGTTCTGAAACCAGCTTGTCTGCCTGCTCTTCGTCCACAACAAAGGTGAAGTTCAGATCATTGGCAGCCTGGGTTACTAGATATATCTTCTGCTCCTCAAACACCTCAAGCGCCGGCGCTATCTTGTGGAGTATGGCGCGGATATTTCTGCCAAGAAGGCTAATAAGCGCGCATGATTCTATTGAGCGCACTTGGCAAAATTTTTCAAGATCGCTCTTGAGCACCTTCATCGCAGATGGCTCAAGCGAGTTCTGAGCGCGATCTAAGGTGACTGTTACGTTGGTTTCAGACGTAGAGACTAGATCTATAGAGAGATTGTGTTTCTTAAAACAGTCAAACACCCTGGCCAAAAAACCCACCTGGTGCCACATCTCCACAGTTTCCATGGAGATAAGCGTTACTCCGTGCCTTGCTGAAATAGCTTTGACCTGTGCACCGGACTTTTGAGCATCAGCTGAGATAACCGTGCCTTCTAGATCAGGATGTGTGAAACTATATATGTAAAGTGGAATAGACTGCTTGCGTACCGGAGCTATGCAACGTGGATGCAGCACCTTTGCGCCAGCAGACGCCAATTCTTGCGCTTCTTCATATGTGAGGGTTTTTAAGAGCCTAGCCCTGGGAATTTGGTTTGGGTTTGCAGTGAACATGCCTGGCACATCGGTCCAGATCTCGCACCTGCTAGCGCCCAGCTTTGAAGCAAAATATGCAGCAGATACGTCTGAGCCGCCCCGGCCCAGAAGAACTGTATCGCCATCGTTGTCTCTGGCTATGAAACCTTGGGTCAGTACAACCTGTTCGGTTATTGCATTGAGCTGCTCTTTGAGAATTTCATCCAGATTGCATTCGCATCTTGCAACAAGATATTTTTGGCTTTGGCTTGCTTCAGAAACATCCACTGACAAAAGAAAATCTCTAGCATCACGCCAGGCAACTGAGACGCTGTTTGCTGCAAGATATGCGCTGCAAATGCGTGTGGATAAGAGCTCGCCATAAGAGAGCACCTGCGCCCTAAGTCGTGGACTTGCCTCACGCGTAAGAGAAATGCCGGTGACAAGTTTTGAAAGTTCATCAAAATATGGCTCTACCGTTTTTAAATCAACATCGAGTTCTGATGCGATTTGGCGATGTCGGCCCTGTATCTCGCAAAAAACATCAGCATGCGCTCCCTTAGATGCCGTCTCAAGAAGCTTCTCAAGCAAGTTTGATATTCCGGCAAACGCAGAACATACCACAAGAGGCCTTTTGCCCTCTTTCAAGCGCGCCTCTATAATAGACTTAATGATCTGCCAATTCTTAAGCGTTGATACGCTCGTGCCGCCGAATTTAAGAACCACCCATGATGTGTCTTTAATATTATTGCCCATTTGCACCTCTCAGAGAGGTGCTTTCGTATAAAATATGGGGTTGGTTGACAAGGAAAAATGAGCTAATATCCGACCATGACATTAACACAGAAATCCCTTTTTCTCATCTTTGTCCTCTCGAACATTATTCGGACATCCATCACCTGCTTTGCCCTTGACCAGCTCATCAAAATCATCGGTGCTGACAAGCTAGGCTTTTATTATGGTTATTCTGCGCTCATATCCATAGCGACTATCCTGACATTAATATATTTCTCCAAAAAGCTCTCCACCCTAAACCGATTTATCTCTTTGCATGTTTTGTTTGTCATCGTTGCAGCAGTTTGCTTGGCAGCCCATAAAGATACTTTACAGGCCCAGCTGGTCTTTCTCTGTCTGATGGGGTTGGGCATTTTAATCTACTTTAATAACTGGGCCTTAGCTGCAAGCTTTATCACCCCATTTGAGTCAAAGCGTCTCTTCCCCTGGATGGGGGCTGCCACAGAGATAGGGGTCTTCCTAGGCGCTCTGTTTGCCATAGCTTCGCATTTTGGTCTCGGCAAAACACACTACTACACGGCATGGCTCGTAGGCGAACTCCTTGTCCTGGCAGTGGGAATTTATTTGGTGGCCCTCTCTAAGACAGAGGCCGTGCAAAAAGCAGAGCAGCACAGGGGCGAAGAGGGCGTCAGTTTATTCCAGCTGCTCCATCACTATAAGCTGGTGCCCAGGCTAACGTTATGGGTTTTCCTATGGGGACTGATCTTTTATTCCTTCTGGACACTGGCTGGCACCACCTTCGACAAATCAGGTGTGAACCTGACAGCACTCTATGGCATCATAACTTTATGCACTGCCGTACTGTCCTCGTTTCTCTCTGCAGCGGTCTATCCAAGAATTGTGAGATGGTTAAGGTTGGGAAGCGTCTTATTCGCATCGAGCATCATTGCCTCTGCGATCGGTGGTGTTTATCTGGCGCGTGATTTCTTTGCCCTGGCCATTGTGGTTGTTGTTGTCTTTGATTTGATCGACGGCAGTTTTGTGACTGTGGCTCTGTCAACGGTATTTGGCCTTTATCCATCGACTCAACGGGATCGGATAAGATTGATGGCTGAAATCCTTGCCATGCCAGTGGGCACTGCCTGCGTCGGACTCGTATTCATCATTCCATCACCCTTTGTCCTTTGGGTTTTTGGAGGTCTTTCCATTGGTTTTGTTCTAGTAGGGTATATATCGCGTGAGGGGTATGTCAGAGAAGTCTTACGGTTTCTATACAGCAAAGTTGCCGAAGAACAGGATAATGCCATTGCACTGTTTGATATGCTAGAGGAGAAAGACGGATATGATAGATTCATTGATTTATTGATCAACGATGAGACAGCTTTAGAAAAGCGTATCAGCATCCTGAATACATTCGCAAGCCTCGGGAGTACAAAACCAGCACCTACTGTTTTAAACCTACTTGATACTACAAATATTGATCCTCTAAAGATTGCTATTTTGAACTACGTGAAGGCCATCGATTTTCGTGGTCTAGACCCTTTCCTGCAATTTCAACTGCTCGAAAACCTAAAGCGCACTTGTAGCTCTAAGGCATCCAACGTGCTGAGATCCATGGCTGTTAAGCTTTTGATCCTGAACGGTTCATTTGAAATGACAGTAGACTTTATTACCAATGCACTAAAGGACAAGGACGATAGAACCGTAGCAAATGCCATAGAAGGATTAAATTACGTGGATTATCCTGGCGTTGTTTCCATCCTTATTCCATTCTTAAGACATAGAGTTCCACGTATTCGGGCAAATTGTATTATCGCTCTTTGGAAATATCCGGAAGTCAGGGATGATGTTGGAAAATCCTTACATGATATGCTTCATTCCAAGAGCATTGGGAAAGTAATAAGTGGAGTATATGCTGCAGGAGAGGTGCAAGATACGAGTCAAATTGATTTTCTGCGAAAATTGCTGTCAAGCAAGAGAAAGGAATTGCAAAGGGGAGTTCCGATCGCGCTTTTAAAATTGGGATATGAGGATGTCTATCAGCAAATTGTTGATATGATATTGAGCGAGGACAAAGCGCAGGCTGTAAATGTCTGCTATTTGTCGCTTAGGCTTCAACCACATATATTAAATGAATCGATTATCGCCCACATCTACAGGTCAGGAAAAAAACAAAGAGACCTGGCCATGCTCAGATATTCCAGATGCGGCGGCTTCTGTCGGGATCAATTGGAACTTTTGTCAGGCAAAAGGTTTATCTTGAAGCGCAGATAGAATTATTCTAATCGCTTTCTTCACTTATGATTTGTTTAAAAAGTGCGCGTACCCCTCTAAGCATAGGATCTAATGCAGACATAATATCCCTGTCGTGTTCGCCTTTTGTTCTACACCAAGCGCGAAGAACCAAATATCTCTGATCTTGCCACAGAGAATGAGGAAAACTATAAAACTGAGTATTCCATCCATTCACCATAGCAGTCTGAGATCTGCCGATGTTAGGGCTCTTTAGGCTATCCACTGCTAATCTCATTATCCTTTCGGCTTCTTCCAAAGCTGTATCGCAGGTAAAAGGAATATTGCCAAACATAAGCTCAGCAAAACGACTGAGGCTTTTACCCACCTCTCCACCAATGGGTCTAAATGGTATTCTGGTACCAGGATCCTGAAAAGCGTTTATAGCGTTAAATGAAATTTGAACGTTAAGGAGACCAACTGATCCAATAACGCCAGCCATTGTTAAGCCCGGATATAAATTAATTGCGTACATGCTAAAAACCTCTATCTCTTTTAATGGGTTATGAGGTAAAAATTAAAGGACGGAGTCGTATAAAAAATAGAGGTCAATAGCAAGAAAAAAAGAAGATCATGTTTACTTTGGGCATATGTACAGGAAGTTGGATCGTTCTTGCAGCCAATTCTGAAGGATCTTACTAGCAGTCTTACTTTCTGTCTGTTTAACGAAATCTATAAGGATTTCCTTAAGCGCCTTCTCCTTATCAGGGTGGAGGCAGCTGGGCAGTTGAGATTGGGGGTCATAAAGATAGAGCTCGCCGCCGGTCATTCCAGATCCCACGCATGGCCCACATCGCCCCAATACAACGCCCACTCCGCCGGTCATGTATTCAAAAGCATATTTACCAACGCCTTCACACACGAGGATGGCTCCTGAGTTGCGAACGCCAAACCGCTGACCTGCCTTGCCAGCGACAAACAGTGTACCGCCTGTTGCACCATAGGCTGCAGCATTGCCGATCAAATGTGAAGGCTCATGCGTCTTGAGACGATGCGGAGGAATAATAACGATCTTTGCCCCCCCTCCTATTGCCTCGGCAACACAATCATTGGCATATCCTGCAAGCCTTAGGGACATGCCGGTAGTTGCGCAAAAACCAAAACCCTGACCGGCAAATCCTTTTGCGATGATTTCAACCTTTCCTCTGTTTCCATTCCTGGCAATCTCGCCTGCCAGGGTTGCACCTATGGCATGGTCGCTGTTTTTGAGATTTAGTTTTATCGAATTTGTCGCAAGTCTGATTTTTTCGTTTTTCTTTGAAACAGATCTTTCCGGCCGGGCAACTTTTTTGGCTGCACTCTTTGAATCTTCGTAAAAATCCAACACGAGTTCTGTGAGGTCAAGGCAATCCCAACGCGCATTACCTGATATGCGCTGTTTTAGAAGATCGACACGCCCCACAAGCTCACTTGGATGTTTGAAACCGAGACTTGCCAAAATCTCTCTTAGATGATTGGCAAAGCATTCCAGGTAGCGGATCACTCCTTCTTTTGCCTGCTCATAACTCTCTGAACCAGTCGTTGTATTGTTGTTGGTCTCGTTTACAGCGCGGCGCATGAATCGTTCGTTCTGTTTTGTCACATCCTGAGTTGCGATTCCGACAGGGCAGTTGCCTTTGTTGCATCCCCTGCAATACACGCAGTTTTCCGCAACTAGAAGAGGCGTACCTATAGTAACTTCGTCTGCGCCCAGTACCATGATCTTGGCTGCATCAAGACCTGACTTGATTCCACCATCTGCCCGTATGCAAACCTGAGCGCGTATTCCATTGGCAACCAGGTACTGGTGCACCTCGCTCACTCCCCTTTCCAAAGGAAGGCCTGCATGTATTATGCTTCCTGAGCTGGCTGCACCTGTGCCGCCGGTAAAGCAGCTTATCACTATGACATCCGCACCGGCTTTTACGATCCCCACGGCAATTGTGCCCAGTTTTGTTATGCTCGGCACCTTGACCGATATGGTTGCTTTTGGATGAAGCTGCCTGAGATTTGTAATCAGCTGCGCAAGGTCTTCAATGCTGTAGATATCGTGATGAGGAGGCGGACTGATCAGATCTATTCCTTCTTGCGTCTTGCGTATTCGCGCGATATCTGCGCTCACCTTGTGGCCGGGCAGATGTCCTCCCTCGCCCGGCTTTGCACCCTGCCCGATCTTAATCTCTATCTCATCAGCATTCACAAGATAAGTTGCATCCACGCCAAACCGGCCCGAAGCGATTTGCCTGCTCTTGCTTCGATCCTTTTCCCATTCACCCTTGGGATTGCGGCGGATATCCTCGCCTCCTTCACCGCAGTTTGAAAAGGAATCAAAGTGATTAAACGCTGCAGCTATGGCGCGATGCGCGGTTGCATTGAGCGCGCCGTGGGACATGGCAGCCCCGCGAACTGTCGTTCTTATAATTTCATTTACGCTCGCAACCCCATCTATTGATATAGCATCATTATTTAAACGCCATTCTAGCATATCCCTAAGATAAACAGGCGGCGTTTCTTCAAGGAGTTTGAAGAAGCGGTCATAATCCCCTTGCGCATTTCCATGTCGTGCCACTAGTTGAAGGGCATCGACCACCTCTTTGCGATATACGGAAACATTTCTATTTTTCAAAACCGCCTCATCTTTATTTGAGAAGCGTGCGACAATATCATCATATATATCGCTTATGGTTATGCCCCCCAACCGAGAAACTGTATCAGGTATGTAGTATTCTACGACATCAGATGAAATGCCTATTGCTTCAAACAGGGCTGAACCCCGATAGCTGGTAAAAGTGGTAATGCCCATCTTTGACATCACGCGTTTTAGCGTGCACACAATTGCGCTTACAACATTCTGCACTGCCTGTTCAGGCAGCAATCCTGAAACGCTCTTTGCCACATTAAACATGGCATAAGGATTCACAGCTGTGGCGCCATACGCCAAAAGAATTGCCACATCGTGTCCTTCGTGGACCTCACCGGTTTCTGCCACGATGCTTGCATCACGGCGCAGTCCGTTTTCAGCTAAAGCCTGATGAAGCGCACTTATGACTAGAAGCATTGGCAGAGGAAGGCGGCTGCCTTTTGTAGCCTCAAAATCAGAAATCACTAAGATCGTTGCTTTATGTGATCTTATGACTTCAAGAGCTTCATCCGTAAGATCGTGTATACGTCGCACGATCTCACGAGAATTCCCCGTATCTGCAAAAGTGGCATCAAGCCTGTGTGCTCTGAGCTCAGACACTTCAGAAGAAAAAAGCGCTTCAAGCATTTCATTGGTCAAAATTGGATGATCGAGTTTGTACTGGGGCCATGATTTGTAACTGCTGGTTCTGCTTATGATAGGCGACCGACCAAGATATACAGTGGTGTCGATTGCGCCACCTTCACGTATGGGATCAATTGGTGGATTTGTAACCACAGCCACGATCTGGTGCAGGAAACTATAGAGCCGTGAATGATTCTCGCTAAATATTGCAAGAGGCCGATCATTGCCCATGCCATATATCGGCTCCTTTGTTCTATTGACAGTCTCCTTGAGAATCCTAATGCGCTCGGTTGTCCAGCCAAATGCATTCAGGGTACGAGCTGGAAGGGGCTCGCGTGGCATGCAAGTCTTTAGCGGATGCAAATCCACAGTAGAAAGGCTTTCAAAATTAAAACCTGTTCGTTTGATGATGCTCTGTGTAGACGACTCTGGCAAAATCAACTCGCCAGTTTTAAGATCTGCGATAATCATGTCACCTGGTTCAAGCTGGCCGTCACAGATGAGCTCATCTGGGCAAGCCTCAACCGCACCGATCTCACTTGAAATGATAATTCGACCAGATGAGGTTTTTACATATCGAAGCGGTCTAAGTCCCATTCGATCGACCGCACCGAATAGATTAAGACCATCTGATCCTACTATGGCGACAGGCCCTTCCCACGCTCCAAGAGTGCCCATGGCCCTGCTGTTGGCCTCAAAAAACTTACGTTCTTGGTCTGTGCACGGCATCTCATTCCATGCAGGCATCATCATCCTTCGCACTGCCTCATGAATGCTACCCACTCCGTTTGCAGCTATCATTTCTGCAACTCTGTCGAATTGTGCGGAATCGCTGCCGTGGTTCATCAAAGTATCGCCAATATTGATTGCACATTCTGCATCGCGCACTGCGCGGCAGTTTGCAGTAATCGAATTTATTTCACCATTGTGAGCAATATGGCGGAAAGGCTGGACAAGATTCCAGTTTGAAAACGTGTTTGTAGAATAACGCCTGTGCCCCACTACCACCCTAGTCACAAGATCAGGATCGTTCAAATCAGGATAGAAAGATATGAGTTGTTTTGCAGTGGACAGAGCTTTATATACCGTGGTGTACGGTGCAAGTGAGACGACGTTTACAATGCCAGGGATCTGATCTTCGATCACAACCTTCACGCGATGCAAAAGATCAAAGAGCTGTGACTCACGCCTGTGGCCTTTTGCCACAAATAACTGGTATATCTCCGGCACATCCTCCTGGGCCAGTTTGCCAAGCGCGCTTTTGTTAACCGAAACCTTTCGCCATCCCATTGGGGCAAGCCCTTCGCGAAGAAGAATGACATCGATCTCACGCTTGAGATTGTGGATATTGCGTTCGCCGTGAAGGAAAAAGATCGTGCCCACTATCAGAGGTTCTTTTGAACTGGGGAGACCGCGCCCAGGTGCTAAGAAACGCTCGAAATAACTTCTTTCAGGCCTAAAGAGTATGCCTGCGCCATCGCCTGTGCCTTCCAGCGATCCGCCCCTGTGTTCCATAGCGATTAGGCCGCTGACGGCCTTTTGAATTAGATCATGCGAAGGGCCAGAGCTTAGCTCAGCTATGCCCAGAATGCCGCATCCGCCGCGGCCGGGATTAGAACGGATTTCTTTTAGGCGTTTTTCGCGTAACATTCGCGCGATATTATCCATGGGCACTAGAATGTCGATTGAAATATCAGGGTTTTGTAGGGCAATCCAGATTGTCGGGTGTAGGATCTATGCCGGGTTCCGGAAATGGCAGTAAAGGCTGGGGGCCAGCTGCAACTTGAAAATTCAACAAATAAATTGCGTCATCAATATTAGGCTCACCATTATCGTCAACATCCAGTGCGTCTTCGCATTTCACCTTTACGGAATTTGGGTCCTTTATGTAACTCATTATATAAATCGAATCATCAAGCGTTATATATCCATCGCTATTTGCATCTCCTCTGACAAACAAACCTTGCAGAACTCGATCTTTAGCGCTTTTAGTCAAGACAATGTCTTTTTGTTTTGGATATACAATGGTGATTTCTTTATCGGACTTCACAACTTTTTCTTCTTGCACTGGTTTGGCTCTTTGAGTTTCTTTGGATCTGTTCAGAAGAATCAATATTTCTCTAAGGTCGCTTTCATCAATAACCCCATCATCATTAACATCGCTTGAACCAATACCTAATGGTTTATCCCTCACTATTTTTACATCAGGTTTAGGACCGCCTTCTTGCAAAACATCCAAGAGCAGCAACAAATCGTCAACGTCGACTTTGCCATCTTGATTACAATCCCCAACAGGCGCTGTTTTTACTCTAACCACTTTTTGTTTTGTTAGCGTTTTATCTGTTCGGGCTGTTGAAGAGCGTGTTGAATACACAAAGATCGCAATGATGGCGATAATCGTAAGGATTGCTAGATAAGGAATATAACGTTTTGTCATGACAACCTCCATTTTTATTAGTGTACAACATCTAATCTCCAATTTTCAATGTCGCTTTTCAGATGATCAGAACCAAGTCGCTTCAATACAACAACCCCCTTACCAAAAAGGAAAAGGGCCCCAAAAGGGACCCTTTCTTTTTGGTAGCGGGGGCCGGATTTGAACCGACGACCTTCAGGTTATGAGCCTGACGAGCTACCGGGCTGCTCTACCCCGCAATATATTCTCATTTAATCTAAAATAACCAATTTTGGATTTAAAAAACTTTTCCCGCGATTCCGCTTCGCGTTTGCTCTCAAACGTCTCAAAATATTCTAATTCAAAAGGACGTCTATGCTTTGTAGATTTCACCGAACCGGCATTGTGCTTCTTGACCCTTTCTTTCAAATCAGAAGTGCTGCCGATGTAACGCTTTCCGTCCTTCTTGCTCCTTAAAACATATGTGTAATGCATATAGGTTATGAGCCTGACCCCACGGCCTTCGGCCGGGGGCTGCGGCGTCTTTCAGACGCCTTGCGAGCTACCAAGCCCCCGACTCCCAAAGGGAGTCGTTGGGGCGGGCTGCTCTACCCCGCAATATATTCTCATTTAATCTAAAATAACCAATTTTGGATTTAAAAAACTTTTCCCGCGATTCCGCTTCGCGTTTGCTCTCAAACGTCTCAAAATATTCTAATTCAAAAGGA
>JBDRBN010000050.1:0-9429 GCA_043822785.1 Pseudomonadota bacterium | reverse complement strand
AAAGCGAAGCAATCCCCTTATAACCTGTGTTTGCGGGAGATTTCTTCGTCGCTAAACGCTCCTAGCAATGAAACCTAGACATGAGAAAAATGAATTCTTATATTTCAACCAGTTAACACCTCTAACGCAACAACAGTGGGAATTTGATGCTTGGAATTTGGAATTTCTATTGATTGGAGGTAATTTGATTCTCCTCGGTGTCAACGTGGATCACGTAGCCACAATCCGCCAGGCTCGCAATACAGAATACCCAGATCCTATAGCCGCTGCCAAAGCTGCGGTCTTAGGCGGAGCTGATCAAATCACAATACACCTGCGCGAAGACAGACGCCATATTCAGGATATGGATGTAGTGCGCATGCGCAGCGAAATCGATTGTTTGCTCAACCTCGAGATGGCAGCTCTGATGGAGCTTGTAAATATCGCATGCGAAATAAAACCCGATACGGCAACACTTGTTCCAGAGCGCAGGCTAGAGCTTACCACAGAAGGCGGGCTTGATGTTTTGGCGAAGATGGATGCCCTTAAGCCTATTGTGCAAAAGCTCACGAGTAAGAGCATAGCTGTCAGCCTATTCATCGATCCTGATGAGGCTCAGGTAAATGCAAGTGTAGAGCTTGGCGTGAAATCAGTGGAGTTACACACTGGCGCTTATTGTGATGCAAAGGATAATAAATCGCGTAATAAACAGCTAGATCGTCTCAAAAATGCCGCTAGTTTAGCAAAAAAATATGGGCTTAAGGTCTGTGCTGGCCACGGTATAAACTACGACAACGCAGAAGAGATCGCAGAAGCCATGCCTGAGGTCGTTGAATATAACATCGGCCATGCAATTGTAGCACACGCGATATTTGTTGGAATGGAAAGAGCAGTGAGGGAGATGAAGAAACTACTAGTGATCAGTAATCAGTGACCAGTGATCAGTAAAAAAAAGACGAAATTAGAAATTGGATATTGGAGGATAGAGATGATTATTGGAATTGGAGTGGATCTCATTGACGTAAGGCGTTTTGAATCCATCATCTTCAGATGGAAACAGCGCTTTCTAAGGCGAGTTTTCACTGACAATGAGATTCGTTACTGTAATACAAAAAAACACCCGGCACAGCGCTTTGCCACCAGGTATGCAGCAAAAGAGGCCTTTATAAAGGCTCTTTTCCCCCGCGGCCAAAAGGGAGTGAGGCTTAAGGATATAGAAATCGATCAGCGCGAAAACAGGCCAGTTGTAAACCTAAGCGGCACAATGAAATCTTTAGCTGACGAGCGCAAAATAAAAGATATTCACCTAATGGTGTCTCATGATGGGGATTATGGAATCGCAAATGTAGTACTTGAGGGCTGATCATGAAAATCATATCAGCTCAACAGATGCGTGCGTTGGATGAGGCAGCGATCAAAAACCACAAGATTCCTTCCATCGACCTTATGGAAAAAGCAGGCAGGGGGCTAGCTGATCTTGTACTGTCTGTGGTAAGCACCCAACCTGGCACTATCCTCGTTATTGCAGGCAGGGGCAATAACGGTGGCGATGGCCTTGTAGCTGCCAGGCTTCTCATCGAGGCAGGGCTCGATGTTACAGTCTGGCTTCTTGCTAAGCCTTCACAACTTTCGCCTGATGCCCACGCTAACTTTGAAAGATTAAAAGGGCTGAGCGCCCAAATTCAAATCATCTCGGATGAAGCGAGTTTTGATACTCATGCACCTAAAATCAAAGGGCCGATGTATATAATCGATGCTGTCCTGGGCACAGGCCTTACGCGTGAAGTGTCAGGGCTTCCCAGGCGGGCCATTGATTTCATTAACGCATCAGACGCAAATGTTGTTGCAGCTGACATACCTTCAGGGCTTAACAGCAATGATGGCAAAGTAGAAGGCGCAGCCGTAAAAGCCAAAGTCACAGCAACGTTCGGCCTTCCAAAGTATGGTCTCTTTCTAGGCCAAGGTCCAGCGCATGCAGGAAGGGTGCATGTAATCGATATAGGCATTCCGCATGAGGAGATTGCAGATATTTACTCAGATTTAGAGCTTATCGGACCACGAGACTTCATAGAACAGCTACATGAGCGTGAAATAACTTCCCACAAGGGAACATATGGACACGTAGTCATATTTGCCGGATCAAAGAGACATCTTGGTACAGGTTATCTTGCATGCCTTGCTGCGCTTCGTGCTGGCTGCGGGCTTGTTACATATTGCCTTCCAGAGACTGCATTCAAAAGATTTGACGCAAGATATCCTGAAATCATGTGCGATGCCATACCTGATGAAGGCACCGAGGCATTTAATGAGTTCGGGCTTAAAGAATCCCTAAAAATAGTAAGTGATAAGCAAGCCATTGCGATAGGCCCTGCAATTGGCACAGCTAAGAGCACCGCGGCTTTTGTTAATGCCCTTTTGAGTACCACTACTGTGCCATGCGTAGTCGATGCTGATGGCCTCAACGTTTTAGATATCGAAAAGCTAAAGACACGAAAGGGCACTACTGTTTTAACGCCGCATCCTGGCGAGATGGCAAGACTCTTAAAGTGCACAATCTCAGATGTACAAACCGACCGCATAGGTTTTGCACGCAATCTTTCTGAAAACACAGGCGCTGTCGTTGTACTCAAAGGAAGCGGCACTGCCGTGGCTTTGCCAGATGGAAAAGTAGCGATCAACCCCACCGGCAATCCAGGCATGGCTACGGCTGGAATGGGCGATGCTCTCTCCGGCATTATCGCTTCGTTTATCGCTCAGGGTCTAGAGGCTGCCACCGCGTGCAAAGCTGCCGTGTATTTACACGGATTGGCCGGCGACATTGCCGCGCGCGATCTGGGTCAAACCTCGGTCATAGCGTCCGACGTCATCAGTCGCATCGGAAAGGCCATAAATGAAGCATACAACCAAATCGTCTGATGCAACCTTTGAGCTCGCTTCTAATTATGCTAAAAAGCTGAAAGCAGGAGATATCTTGGCTCTGATCGGAGAACTGGGCGCAGGTAAGACCCGGTTTGTGCAAGGGCTGGCATATGGTTTGGGCGTGCCGGACACGGCATACGTCAGATCGCCTTCGTTTATTCTCATGAATGAATACAAGGACGGAAGGATTCCCTTATATCATTTTGATTTTTATCGACTCACTGATCCCGAAGAGCTTGGCGATCTTGGGCTGGATGAATATTTTTTCGGCACAGGCGTAACAGTTGTGGAATGGGCAGATAGATTTCCTGGTGCTTTGCCAGCTCGTACCAAAACAATAAGATTTACCATTGTTGGAGAAGAGGAGAGAGAAATACAATTTTAAAAATGTCATTGCGAGGAGCGTATGCTCCGAAGCAATCCCCTTAAAGCCAGTTCTTGCGGAGATTGCTTCGCTTCGCTCGCAATGACATCAAGGAGCCAAAATGTCATCATATGATCTAATCGTAATCGGTGCAGGGCCCGGTGGATACTCTGCAGCTATCAGGGCATCGCAGCTTGGCGCTCGGGTGATGCTGGTGGAACGCGATGAAGTAGGCGGCGTATGCCTAAACCGCGGTTGTATTCCAACAAAAGCCATGATCGTTTCAGCTCATGCCCTTACCACAGTGAAGCGAGCACACGAATTTGGTGTGAATCTACCAAACGCAGCGAGCGCATCTATTGATATGGCAAGGGTTGCCAAGCGAAAGGACGAGATAGTCACTAAACTGCGCGCAGGCATCATGCAACTCCTAAAGGGAAGCAACATAGAGCTCGTAAAGGGCAGCGCGCAACTTGTTGGCATAGGAAAAGTAGAAATAGACGGTAGGGCACGTGAAGCAAATAATATACTGATCGCAACTGGATCTTCATGGATAGAGCTTCCCAATCTTAAGCCAGATGGAAAGAACATAGTCACAACAGATGAGGCACTTTCATGGAATGAAGTGCCAAAAAATCTCATGATCGTGGGCGGTGGCGTTGTGGGCTGTGAATTTGCGTGCATGATGCATAGCTTTGGTTCACAGGTAACTGTCATTGAAGCAACTTCGTCGATCCTCCCTCCAGCAGAAAAATCGATTTCAAGATTGCTTGCGCGCTTCATGAAGGAGCAGGGGATCCAGATCATTACTGAAACAACTGTACGGCGTGCAGAAGTTAGCGGGGATATGGTAAACGTGGCCCTCTCTAATGGAAATGAAATGCGCGTGGCTAAGGTGCTACTCTCTGCAGGTCGCAAGCCCGAAACAAGCGGCTTAAACCTTGAAACTTGTGCAATCGAGCTCACCGAGCGTAGCGCTATCAGTGTGGACGATAATTTTAAAACAAGTGCTGATGCCATATTTGCAATAGGTGATGTTATTGCAGGACCAATGCTGGCACACACAGCTAGCGCACAAGCGATATCTTGTGTCCAAGGAATATTTGGTGATGGGTGTCATTACGATGCAGCTGTAGTGCCCTCTCCAATATTCACAAGCCCTGAAATCGGATCAGTGGGCGCTACATCCGAAGAGCTAAAACAAAAGGGCATTGAGTTTAAGTCCGGCAGGTTTCCATACGCTGGTTCAGGAAAAGCGCTATGCGATGGAGAAACCGATGGCCAAGCAATCGTGCATGCTGATGAGAAAGGCAAGATACTGGGCGCACACATAATTGGGCAAGATGCCACGCTACTAATACCTGAGATAGCCTTGGCCATGCGCAAGGGCATGACAGCGAGAGACATTGAAGAGACCATCCACGGGCATCCAACTCTTTCAGAGATAATAGGTGAAGCAGCAGCCGATGTGTATGGCCATGCTATGCACAAGGCAAAAAGTCGCTAATCAATATATTGAAGTAGATCCAGTGGCTTTGTCAGAAGCATTTCGGCACCGCTTGATCTTAGTTCTTCTTCATCGCGAAAACCCCACAGCACACCAACAGGACACATGCGTGCTGCACGAGCGGTCTTCATGTCAATGTCAGAGTCGCCAAGAAATAAGAAATCAGAGGCAGGCACTTTCAAATCGCTGGCTATCTCAAGAGCTGAATATGGATCGGGTTTGATAGGTATGCCATTCCTTGCGCCAATAACGCTGGCAAAATGCCAATTCAAGAAGAACTTCTGTACGTTCAATTTTACAAAGTCGTGGGGTTTATTGGATAGCACAGCCATTGGCATACTCTTCTTTGCAAGCTCATCCAAAAGTTCAGGGATGCCCTTATAGGGTGTTGTCTTAATAAACCATCTCTTAGAGTACTCGTCATTCATTCTGCGCACACATTCTGCTACAGTGCGATCATCATCGCGCGCATGCTTAGGAAGAGCGCGCCTGGCCGGCTTGTCCATTCCATCTCCGATCATAAGCTTATATGCGAAAGTATCGTGAGTGCCCAAACCCATAGCATCCAACGTCGCGTTCATGGATTCGGCCAAATCATCGATGGTATCGAGAAGGGTTCCATCAAGATCAAACAGTACTGCTCTATATGAAGCGTGCATGGCTCTTATGTGAAGCAGGTAGTAAAGAAAAAGGCAAGCGCAGAAGAAAAAAAGGGCACCGATTGGTGCCCCTTTAAAAAATCATTATGAACGCAATATTAATAAACACCGTTCAGAATATTCACTGTCTTGGTCGTGTTGTTCGTATTGAAAGTAACAATCACAGTGCTCGAATTTGGAACAGCGGTCATATAGGAACTGTAAGTGTCGATTTTGGCTTTATCAAGAGCAGTGGTGGCTTTATCAAGTGTACCTGGTGTATTTTCTGTATACCAAAGAGCCACAGGATGAACCTGAACATTGTAACCTGCTGCGGTAAAGAGATCGATCGCCTTCTTGTTGTTATCGGTAACCAGTCTAAAGGCCACTTCATCACCCCATGTATATGATGTGTAGCACTCGATATTGATGTCGTTGTTCGCAAGTGGAGCAGTGATCTTTGAAAATATTCCGCGTACGTTCTTAGCTACCACGAGAATTTCATCTGTGGTACGAGCCGTGTAGGTAGTGCCTTTGGTGCCAATTTTCTTTGTCGTGTATGTAGTTCTTCTTGTTGTGGTTACCATCTCTCCCCCTGTGTTAGTTTGAATATTTATGTTTAAAATCACCAAATTGGCGGATAATTTAGCTTATGTTTTGCGGGAAGTCAAGCATGACCTACTTCTTATCCTTACCAAAGAAACCGGGCACTTTTTTCTTTAAATACACATCAAGATCGCAATCACTACGCTTTATCAATTGATTGCCCCGATAGGAGTGAGTATAGCCCTTATCAAATTCCACGACCCAGATCGCAGGTGCAGCGCACGTCTTTACAGTTTCGCAACGCACATCCATCTGTCTTGAGACCGATTCATAGCCCAAAAGTACCAAACGATTCTTGCTAAGCCAAACTGCCTCGTGAATGCCTTCAAACATCGTACAGCTCAATATGATCCTCGCGCTCTTGGTGCTGCTTTCATAGAGGATGGCAGAACACGGCAGCTCTATATATGGTTGCCAACCTCCTTGTTCATTCTTATACACAAGTCGCCTCCAGTAGGGATTTACAGATCTTCCACCACCTGGCGAACTTTTGTAAAACATCTTTCCAGGGCCCTTTCTTTCTTCCTGCACTAGTTTGACGTCAACTGGATCGCTTTCTATCTCTGATTCTCCAGAATCCTCCATGAAATCCATGGTAAATCCGGGGATGCAAGTCTTCCAAAAAGCCACCCAGTCGTTAAGACGTCTATCAGAAGTAAGAGCCTTTAAGAGCTTATCTTCGCCTTCGGGCTGGATTTGTTCTGCAGTCACGTCCTCAGTGCCGCCAGGAAGTTTTTGAAATTTTTTGCGTGAAGGGCCACTTTGCTGATATCCATTAAAGAAAAACACAAACACTGTGAAAAATAGTAGGATAATGCCTGCTCTAAAAAATATGCCTTTTCTCTCAAACATACCCCACCTCCGTGTCATTGCGAGCCCCCCAACGGTCTTTGGGGGGCGAAGCAATCTCCGCAAGTTCTGGAGATCGCTTCACTCATTCTATTCGCTCGCGATGACAAGCTGAATTTCGTTAATATCAAAGTTTATTAAGAAGTAAAACCACCAATTTACGCACCAAAAGCATGAAAAATCCTTTACGTGTTACAAATTACGAATTACGAGTACAGCTCGTCATGGCCATCTATTCATACAGTCGAATCTCAGCATTTGAGCAGTGTCCTCTCAAGTATAAATACACATATATCGATCGTATCAAGCGCAAACGCATTAGCATCGAAGCCTTTCTTGGCAATCGCTTTCATGAAGTGATGGAACATCTTTACAAAAGAATATCATTTGAACGCCCTGATCTTAAATCCCTAAAACAATTCTTTAATGAACGATGGGAACATGAATGGAATGAAGACATTCTCTTTGTTCGTAAGGATAAGACAGCAGCAGATTACCAGGCACAAGGGATCAAGGCGATCGAGGATTACTATCAAAGGTACGTACCGTTTGATGAAGGGCAAGTGCTAGGCCTTGAGCGCGAGATAATAACTGATCTTGACGCAACGGGTCGCTATAGAGTCCGCTGTATTATTGATAGGCTCATGCGCTTAGCTGATGGTCGCTACGAGATCCACGACTATAAATCATCTGGGCTTCTGCCCATTCAAAAACAACTGGACGAAGATTGGCAGCTTGCTCTTTATGAAATCGCAGTGCGCAATGCCTGGCCCAATATTGAGAATGTGGGTTTGGTTTGGCATTATGTAATGTTTGATGCGCAGATGCGATCGAGCCGCACAAAAGAGCAGCTCGATAACCTTAGGGTAGAAACGATTGAAAAAATCGATAAAATTGAATCGGCTAGTGAATTCCTTTCAAACGAGTCAAACCTATGCGAGTGGTGCGATTTTCAGGATATCTGCCCGCTCTTCGCTCATAAGTTCAATACGCAAGCGTTTGGCAGAATGGATTATGAGAAAGACGATGGCCAAGCGCTAGTAAACAGCTTTGCCGGCTTGGATGCTCAAAAACATGAACTCATGGCTCGGATAAAAGGCATTGGGGCTGATCTGGATAGCATAAAGAACGCTGCTGTGAGTTTGGCTGAAAAACAAGGCATAAAAAGACTGTTCGGAGATAATTACGTGCTAAATATAAAGGATGACTTGAAGGTTGAGTATCCTAAAAAAGAAGAACTTAAGCGACATGACTTTGAGCAAAACATGAAGCAGGCTGGGCTGTGGGATAAGGTTTTGGATGTTAGCTGGTCTCAGCTAAAAGCGCTTGTTGAGAGGCAAGGCTGGTCACAAAACACAGAGATTCCCGAAACTCTGAGAGAATTTTTGCAAATCGAAAAGATCAAAAGGGTTAAACTAGCAAAGCAAAAGGGGAAATAGGCTATTTTGCTGCAATAGCGGGCAAAGTGACGATATTTAATAATTAAATCAGTATGTTAACACTTTTTGCTTGAAAGTGGACATGCCTCAGGATATAGACCGCCGCCTATGACTATCAAACAAAATTTCATTTTTGATCTGGACGGCACAGTTGTTAACCCTGGCACAGCTATTCCGCGCTGCATTAACTTTGCCTTAAAAAAACAAGGCATAAGGTCAGTGCCCATCGAACGCCTCAAGCGCTACATAGGCTTTCGCCTCGAAGACGTATTTTCAGAAATCACAGGTCGCAAAGACAAACGGCTTATCAAGCAGTGCATTGATGCTTATCGCGAGCGCTTTCATAAAGAGGGCATTGCTGAGCATCGCCTATATCCCGGGATCGTCGGCCTTCTTGAGGCAGTAAGCAAATCCGGAAATCTGGTAGTAGCCTCTATCAAGCCCCAGGTATCGTGCGATATGGTACTAGACCACCTTGGTATAAAGCCGCTTTTCACATCAGTGTATGGCAGTGATCTCAACGGCAAGTTGTCTGATAAAGTCCAACTGTTAAAACATGTGATAAAGAAAGAAGGCCTAAAGAAAGCGCTTATTATCGGAGATCGTGGCGTAGATATTGAAGCAGCCAAAAAGTGTCAATGTTCAACAATCGGCGTTTCTTACGGATACGGCACAAAAGAGGAGCTAAAGGCCGCAGGAGCAGATGCCATCGCAGAAACAGTAGGAGAACTGCGCCAATGCCTGCTTGCAGCAAGATGACAACGGCATTCCAAGATAAAATCACCTTTTTAAAACGGCGCCTCCGATCCCTGGAGAGCGCCGTCGTTGCATTTTCAGGAGGCGTTGATTCCTCAGTACTCCTTTCGTGTGCACATGGCGAATTGGGCAATACAGTACTTGCAGTAACAGCAGTATCACCTAGCTTGCCTAAACAAGATAAAACCCTGGTAAAAGAATTTTGCCTAGAACGTGGCATACCTCATCAGTTTGTGAACACAGATGAGTTTGATGATCCTGCTTTTACATCCAATCCAGGTGATCGGTGTTACTTCTGCAAAACTCATCTGATAACGCGTCTTATCCAAGTATCAGATGAGCATGGATTTCATTATGTGGTAGAGGGAACCA
>JBDRBN010000049.1:0-9278 GCA_043822785.1 Pseudomonadota bacterium | reverse complement strand
ATCTGGATCTATGTTCGTTTGTCTTAATGTGGCCGCGAATTCAACTCTTGCAGTCCCTGGTGTACGCAAGACTTTTATTCGACTGGGAGATATAGCACTATGCCCGTAAAGGAAATGTGCCGCGATTTCCTTTGGATAAGCACGACCCTTAAGACCAATCACAACAAGGGATGTCTCACCCGTGGAGGGATTCCTGGCAATATATTTATGAAAATCAGTCAGTTTATTATCACTCAAGAGCCTTATCTCTGTAAAATCATTACGTCGAAGATCATGCAGAGCCCTTCCTGGAGAACCATCATAAATGCGAACATTGACGCTTGGGTTATCCTTAAGAAACTTCATGATTTCAGGAGTAATATGTCTATGCAAATATGATTCATCTAATGTGTGGCCATGTGCTTGTGCCCGAGCAGCATCTTGGGCTACCTGATCAACTATCGAGCTATCTTCGTTGAAGCGCGGTGTTGAGGAACTTGCAAATAATTCAGGAGTTAAATTGACCCGCGGAGCATGATCATTGAGAACTCTAGTAAGTCCCTCGCGCAACCTTGTCTGGAACATCACAAGAGTGAATAGCTCTCCACGTGCGCCCTTTGGTTTCTGAATCTGTTGAGCAGTACGATTCCATAGGTTATCGGCATTCATTCCGGGAATCTCGCTTTGGAGAAGTTCTTGAATAATCGACCATTTGACCTTTGGATCGACGATGAGCCCGAGTTCTTTGAGTTTATTGGAAACCTTGGTTGAAATTCCTTTGATATTTCGAATCTGCTTTGACAATGCATCATCAATAGCAGCAGTCTGGTTTTCAGCAATAGCAGAAGTATGTTCCGAGGAATTTCCTTTACCTATCTTATTGCTAATGAGCTGGATTTTTGTCGATAAACTATCGCTTCGTCCACCGAGCATCCTATATAATGTAAGTGCAAAGTAGCGAGCTTCAGCGCTCGATTGCAACGAGGCAGAAACACTTTCAAAATTATCTGTCAGAGGATTGAATTCTGATGCCAGTTTATCAATGGCCTTTCTCTGTGCCTCTGGAATCTCGCTAAGATTCAATCGATCCAACGATTCCAAGTATCCCGTTTCCAAAACGGCATTTCGGTTTGCTATCAAATCTTTACCAAGCACATCGTTAATATGTGTTATGCGCGGCGCTTGGGATTTGGACTGCGGCCTTTCCGGAATCCAACTGAATCCAGGCATTGCCATGGCAGCAGGGAGAAGCCTTAAGAGTAAAGGAACATCTTTACCTGCAACCCTTTGGAGCACTTTCACGATGATATTCCCCGGCTTAGGCACATACTGCCCGGGCATGGTATTGTGAGCTGCCTCCAGTTGGGCAAATCTTGCAAGCTCACCCAAATCCTGTTCTAGCATCTTGTGAACTTCGGCAGGCAGCTTATCTTTGAGCTGCACGCCGAGTTTTGCCAACCTGGCGCCGCGGGATCTGAACTCCTCTATCTTTGCCGGCATATCCTCTGCTTTGGGATTTGATTCCATGAATGTCTTGAGATCAGTCACATACTTGGCGCGAGCATCCAAGAATCCTCGCACCTCAGGTTTTAGACCTTTCTGAGACATTCCTTGAAACGCTTGGTGTGCAAATGTATTTCCAAACTTAAGACAAGAGAGGAAGCTTAGCCGATCCAGCATGCTTGCCGTAGAGAAGAAATTATCAAGTTCTGCTTTGTTGGGACCTCGCCAACCTTCATAAATGGTATCAATATTAAGGGCTATGCGATCCCAAATGGTGAATACTCCATACTCGGTGCTAAACATGCCGCCGCGATAAAGGCTCTTGGCCAAAAGCGGTAGATTCTTTTCTTGAGCTAGAACCATTTGGCGAAGCATGGCCTGGCCTTCGGCTGAAGAAACGTCTCGAATACCAAGTTTGGCCAGTTCAGCAGCGGCCTTTGGCTGAAATACCTTTTTAACAAAGATATCCCTGTATGTTCCCATGCCTCCGCCAAGAAAGAGAAACATCCCATAGGTGGTTGCAAGATCCAGGCTAACGCCCTTTGCAATATCAGCCGCTTCTGTGCTGCGAAAGTATTCAGGCGCTTCTCCCAAAAGCAGTGCATTGCCCGCCGTGGATGCTGCCCAAAACCCTGCTGTGCTAAGTGCTGTGTAAGCAAACCACCCTGCCTCGCCAAAAGCCACCTCGCCGCCCATCACGGCTCCTGCAAATGCAGATCCTATACCTGCTGAAGCTATGATGATTGCCACGCCGATCGTATACTTCTCGATCGTACGATCGGTCTGATAATCTTCAAAACTTATTTGGGCGCCGCGATGTGCTCCATTGCGAGCCTTTAGGAAGATCGCCTGAGCTGTACGCAAATCGCCCTTGTCAAACGCAGTCAGAGCTTGGTTGTATTGACTTATCACATAGTCATATACACCAGTAGGCAACCTTTCCCTGAGCAGCCGATCCTGGCCTACTTCCATTTTAAGATCGATCACCTCTGAGCGAGCACCCTCGATGGTATCGCGCAGCGCAAGCCGATCTTGTGTTTGGATCACTTCCTGAGATTTTGCCAAAAGCTTTACAACATCCTTTGCGCTTTGAAATTCCTGAGTACCCCAAACCGTGAAGGCTGTATCCAAACCCGTTTGCCATGCAAGCATGTCGCTTACTGGTTGATTGTTGAATGGCTTGGTTAAGCCAGGAACTGCAGTGCCCTTGGACTGACTCTTTTGTACTTTCCAAAGAAGAACCTGATTAACTATATCCGAAACAACTATTGGCTGCCCGGGTGCGATGCCCCGATCTTTTAAATAAGCATCATAATCTTTACGATCAATGGATGGCCCACCAAATTGAACCGAAACATGGCTCACCGATCGAAGTGCACCCTCTACTGGATCTGCGCCTACCAGCCCCACATTAATAGCATTGGCCAGCATGTGGGCCTTAAGCTCTGCTGCCTGTGCTTGGGCGAGCAGACGATAGGCTGTTTGAATCTTTTGTATGGCAGCCTTGTCATTTGCTGAAAGAGATTCAAGATTTTCTAATATCCTCTTTGTAGTGCCAAGAGCTGCGTTAAGACTTCCATCGCGCTTATATAGAGGATCTTGCGTCAATTTATTAAGGCGCGATGCTGTCTTTATAGTCTGTGTTATCAAACTACGAGCAATGTCATCGAAAGACTTTTCATCGATCGGCTTTTTGCTGGCAATGCCATCGTCGATCTCTTTTAGAACGCGTGCGGTCTCTACAAGGTTTTGCTCTGCAGCTGTTACGCCTTCCCGCGCTTGAAAGCCGGGATTCTTTTTGGCCTCATCCAATTCGTGCTCTTCAATCCTCTTTAGAAAATCGCCCAATTTGGCGGCATCCAATTTTGCTTCCAACTGGTTAAGCCGTCTCTCTAACTCCTCTATGCTCACTGCAGAAGGCTGAAGGGTGAGGGAGGAGGCAGGCATCCTCAACACATGACGAGATCCTAAGACAACAGGATCGTTTGTAGATGGAGCCCCGTTACGAAGGAGTGCGGCAAAATCTGGTGCAGTCTGGTTGACGTCTCCAAAGGGCATAGGAATTCCGACCTCTAAGTCAGGAAGAGCAGGCAATACATCCTCTTGTAAAATCGAAAAAGCAGCTTTCCGCTTGGCTGCAAGCCCAGCATCCTTTCCACTTTCCTGAAGATGCATTGTTACTAAGGTAGAATCATTGAGTCCTGTGGCGATAATATTTCCATCATCATCCTTGGTGGAATTTATTGGCCAATCTGAAGGTATGTCTGGCGATCCTTCCTCATAATAAAGGCGCAGCATTTTATAGCTTTGAGTTTTTTCAATGTGCTGCTGCACATAAACAGGAAGGCGGGATACAAACGCCTGGCGGGCTGCTGTCAACTGCAGCAAATACTTGCTATAACGCTGCAGTACTTGGACATCATGGACTAAGCTGGTTGGGGTAACCCCCTCCACCTCATCACCTTTGAGAAATTTAATGATCTTATCACGAGCTGCCTGGGCTTGAACTGGGGGCAGGCCGGCTTTGCCGCTGTAAGGATGGATGTAATCAATCTTATCCAAAGCATCCAAAAGGATAAGCCCTGCTATCTTTTTGTCTGACAAAGGGTCTGCGCTGCCCTCTACGGATTTTAGGGCTTTTGGCAGCTTCTCAAAAAAATCTTCTCCCAACTGCTCTCGCTCATAGGCCCTGTTAGAAGCGTATTGGTATAATTTTAAGGCGGCCTCATTTTCAGGATTATCCCTTAATATCAGTTGGTAAACGAACTTGGCTTGCTCGAACTGGCTTTTTGCTAATAGGTCTGCCCCAGTTGTCAAGTTTTTGGCTAACACCTCCTCGTTACTGACTGAATCTGTACCTTGTTCTACACCATTGGAGGGACGCTCTATCCAAAGAGTTAAGGGACCGAATTGGGGATTTGCTAGAGATAGCAAGAGATTAGATGTATCGGTAAGGACGCTGTCCGGGCTAGGGGCATCTGTTTGCTCACGTAGCGCACCATTGGTATCTGGGTTTGTTAATCCGTCTGGAATGGGCTTGCCGTCCAGGACACGATTGCCGCCTGCGGACGTATTGATTGTGCTGTCTCCTGCGCAAAGCATAAAAATCCCCCAACTTAGCGATTAAATAAAAAAATTCCCCCACCTTCGATTATATTATCGGCAGGAGGACCCCTTAAAGTTGCGAATTTATGGAAGTTTTTTGAGAAAAAAAGAGGCAGAAAAAGTAAGGAATATTCAATAGATAGGACGCTAATCCAAATCGTAGGACAGTTATTCTGATGTTTTAAAATGGAAGGAATGAGAACGCAAGATAGGAAAGATTAAGATAATGGTTGAGCTATTCAGTTTGATTATGTTGAATTTATAAAGAATTTAGTCGTGCCCAGAATTGCTCCGTCATATGTCTTTACGTCATGTGTCTTTCTCGCCAATAGCCGATGCACTTGTAGGCGAGTTTTGCTACCAGGAAGTCGCAGGCATGTAGATTTGGGGTAGGTGCGAGTTCTACGAGATCAAATCCCACCGCCCTCTTCTTGTTCATGAGGAGCCTTAGGAATTTTGTTACATCATACCACGTAAGCCCCCCTGGTTCTGGCGTGCCGGTTGCGGGCATGACTGAAGAGTCAAATACATCCACATCGATCGTCACATAAACTTTATCTGTTTTTATTTTGTCGATCGCGTCTTTCATCCAGCGGTCATTATCATATATATCCTTTGCATAAAAGACAGGAAGTTTATCACGCCTTACCCATTTTGCTTCCGCGTCCGATAGATTCCTAATTCCGACCTGAACAGCTGGCGCCAAATCCCTAACCCTTGCCATTGCACATGCATGGCTCATGGACTCGCCCTCATACTCTTGTCGTAAATCTGCATGTGCATCGAGCTGCAAAACAGTGATGTCAGGGTGGACTTTATAAACTGCGTCAAAAGCAGCTGGTGTAATGGAATGTTCGCCGCCAAGGATGATCGGCAGCTTGTTATCTGATAAAATTTTTGAAACGTGAGGTGCGAGGATATGTTTGAGATCGCTAGGAGCAATGCCTGAAAGATCGGGCGCATCGAGCGTTGTAATCCCTACATCACATGGCTCGCAACCAAGCTCTTCATCATAGAGTTCTACCTGCTCTGATGCTTTTATAATAGCGGCTGGCCCGTTTGATGTGCCGCGACCAAAGCTTACTGTGGCTTCGTATGGCACAGGGAGGATGGCAACTTTGGCGCTATCGTAGGAAGATAACTTGTAATCAAGACCTAAGAAGTTATTACCTTTCATTATATACCCCTCCTCCTAACCTCCTTCCACAAGGGGAGGAGGAAATTGCAACACAGTCTCTCAAGGGAGAGGGTGACTTTTGTTTGATGGATTCATTATGGAACAAATATGGCGCCTGCAACAACCGTAGTCCACAGGCCTTGCGTATCGCCGACTGCAGATTGGGTACAGTTCATGGTACGCACGATCTCGCCTGAGATCGCCCACGTTCCCTTTCTCTCGTTCCAGGATTTATCTGGATCAAAAGACACGCCAAGGGTGGTGGCGAGCATTTCAGCCGCAAGATCTTCGGCATAGTCACCAGCCTTCTTCTCGTTTTGACCGAATGTATGATGCTCAGAAAGATAACCATGATTTTCAGGATTCTTTGGTATAGAGAGGCCAACTGAGGCAGCAAGCAGCCGATGGGGCTCGTTTGTGGCAGTGTCTGACATCACGCAATAAACAATCTGGCCAGCTTTAAGATGCAAAAGACCTTCACGTCGCTGAACTATTTTGCAGCCAGGCGGGAATATGCTGGATACGCGCACGAGGTTAAACTGGGCTATGCGCGCATGCCGAAGCGCCATCTCAAAACTCTGCAATTTTTCGCGATGTCTTCCTACGCCTTTTGTGAGAAACACCTTTCCAGGTACGAAATTCGACATATGCCACCTCCGTCAACATTCTAAGGAAATCAAGCTGTTGCGAGCCCAAATAAAAAGTGATAGCGCAATTATCATATTTGGCTGATGGGAACAAGCCAAAAGCACAAAAAAAGGGAGTCGACTTAGCGACTCCCTCTTCTTCTACAAACCTTTTTTACGATTATTTCTTTTTCTTCTTTGCAACTTTCTTCTTCTTTTTGGCTACTTTCTTTTTCTTCTTCACTACCTTTTTGGCTTTCTTTTTCTTTGCCATTATCCCCCTCCTTTGAAAAAAGTTTGATTTTTAAAGCAATTCCAATTTCTTAATAAATTATAAAGAATTAGACGAAGAGAGTCAAACTTTTTTAGAAAATTATATTCAATTGTGCTTAATTGATGGGTCGGAAAGTTTTTTCCGACCCATCATCCTGAGCGAAGCCATGCACCGTACGGTACATGGCGGAGTCGAAGGATCTCAAGGTCACCTAAATGCCTGGGGCATTTGCAAAAGCAGGATCCAAACTAATGCGCTTGTCCTTACGGCTTGCGCGTACATGACCGATAACCGCAAATGCCATGCCTGCGATAAGGAGCGTTCCACCAGTTAGCAAGCGCTTATCGATTGGTTCGCCAAGAGTTGTTGCAGCGATGAGCGTGCCTGCGATCGGTTGCAAAAAAATGGTGAAGAGCATCACATTTACCGGCACAGACTTCATGATCGCAATCCATAAGGTGTAGCCACAGGCTGTACAGATGAGACCTAGATAGATGATGGCAAAGAGACTTGCAGGTGCGATCTCTATGCTGATCCCTCCTCTAAAATAGATGGGGAGCGAAAGGACGAGCAGAGCAGTAAGAAGAACGCCTGAGATAATTACAGGTGCAGGTCTTTTTGTAGCCACAGGATTAATTATTATAGTAAACAGGCCTTCAGACATTATTCCAGTTACGATGAGTACGTTACCCAACCCTACTCCGTTGTTGCCTACTATGTCCAAAAATTTATGCAGATCAAATCCAGATAGCCCCAAAAGACCGCCAAGCACGAGCATAAGAGCAATTACAGTTGTTGGGAGCAATCTCTCTTTCAAGATAATAGTTGCCAAGACAATGCCCCAAACAGGTTCAAATACGAACAAAAGAGAAGCATCGGTTGCATGTGAAAGCTCAATTCCAGTAACAATGAGAATGTTTGATGCAGCAAGGCACAGGCCGGCAAACACGATCCTTAAGCCATCACGCAGGTCCAAATTTAATGGATAGCGCCGAATTATGATCCATGAGAGCAGGATTATAAGTCCCAAAAGGACTCTCCAGAACACCAATACAAGCGGATCCATTGAGCCAAGGCCATATTTAACGACAGCATTTGCCCCAGACCAAAACACATTCATCAAAAGCAAGATGGATATGCAAACAGTGGGATTTGACATAGTGGATTACAGTATGTCATTGCGAGTGAAACGAAGCAATCTCCGAAAATTATGGGGATTGCTTCGTCGTCCGCCATAAAACTTGGCGGACTCCTCGCAATGACAATTCACGAACAGTAACTAGGCTTTCTTTCTAAACATCGCAATATCCTCACCGCAGCGCAGGCTGCTCCAAAACCATTGTCGATGTTTACCACGGTTATACCCTCAGAACAGCTGTTGAGCATGCCCAAGAGAGCTGCTACACCCGCAAAATTTGTGCCGTAACCTACGCTTGTGGGCACAGCCACTATTGGCGCAGGAACAAGGCCGCCTACGACGCTGGGCAGTGCACCTTCCATTCCGGCAACCACAATCAACACATCCATGTTCTTTAACGAATCAACACACGAAAGAAGCCTATGAATGCCGGCAACTCCTATATCATAGTGTTTTGATGGTTCTGAACCAAAAAACTCGGCTGTGCGCACAGCCTCTTCTGCTACAAAAAGATCTGCTGTGCCAGCAGCCAGTACAGCTAGTTTTCCAGGCATAGGTGTAGGAGTGTGCTTAACGATCCTGAAGGTCCTGCTCAGCACATCAACATCAGCATGCCCAAACTCTGCTGTTACCTTTTCGCACAGGCTTTCATCAGCACGGGTGCCTAGGATGTTTAGGTCCATCGCATTAGCCTGGCGCACTATGTGCATGACGTGGTCAAGGCGCTTGCCCTCACAGAGTATCACTTCGGAAAAACCGTTTCTTAAAGGTCTGTGGCCATCGTGCTTGGCAATGTCCAGATCTGCAAACGGAAGCGCAGAAAGCTTATCAAGCCCCTCATGAGGTGAGATCTTGCCAGCAGCAATATCCTCTAGCATCTTTTTTATGTTTGAATGATCCATTATTAGTGACCAGTGATCAGTGACCAGTGACCAGTAACCAGTGATCAGTTATCCTCTGGTACCGCCGGTTCTATATCCGATGAGATCAAGTGTTATAAATTTCCAACCCAGTTCCTTGAGCTTGGAAACGATACTATCCTTATGCTTTATGCAAAGATCCATATCATCTTCATCAACCTCAATGCGGGCAATATCGCCATGGTGCCTTACCCTCACCTGGTTTACGCCTATATCGCGAAGAAGATCCTCTGCATCATCTATTTTCCCCATTAGTAGAGAAGTGAGTTGCCAGCCTGTTGGCACGCGCGAAGCCAAACACGCAGCTGCAGGCTTTAAAGCATTTGGCAGACCCAGCTCGCGAGCAAACATCCTTACATCCTCTTTATTAAAACCTGCTTCAATAAGGGGCGTTACCACCCTATCAAACTTCTGCTTAGCCCTGTATCCAGGGCGATGTCCTAAAAGATCTGATGTATTGGTTCCCTCAACTACATAGCGCAATCCATGCTCATCCGCTACTTGGACGAGACGCGTTATCAGATGAGATTTGCAGAAGTAGCAGCGATTATCTGGA
>JBDRBN010000048.1:0-34533 GCA_043822785.1 Pseudomonadota bacterium | reverse complement strand
ACCCAAACGCATTTATCGTGGATGAGCTCTTCCAGATGGTCGAGTTCAGAAGGGTCGGAGAAAATTTTTCCATGGGAGTTACAAAAAGAGGTCTTAGGCTTTGTATCGACTGGTAATGTTTTTCGTTAACGCAGAACATCTTGTTTTTTTGTGTTAATTCTATTAATTTTTCCATATTGTCATCCCGGGCGAGGCCTGCGGCCGAGTCGAGGATCTCTTGATCGGAATGACAAACCAGTTTCCTGAAAGGGGGACATATGAAGTTAAATATTAAGGCATTTGCTTTGGCTGCAGCAATTCTGTACACGGTCGGAGTGATCTGGGCGTTTGTCATGGCCATGACAGGCGTGAGCATGGCGCCGCTTGATGTGATAAACGGCTTTTACCTCGGGTGGCTTTCGCCCACAATCGGCGGTCTCATCCTGGGCATCATCATCGCGTTTATAGACGGCTTTATTGCATCGATCATTTTTGCGTGGATATACAACAAGATCGCGAAGGTATAAGGAATTGGGCATTTGGTGCCTATTTTTTGTGTCTTTAAAGGCCCCCTTTCAAAGAGGGCCTTTTTTTGCTAATCTTGCCTGCATGTTGCCAGCAGTCATAAATCACCCAGAAATCACAAATCCAAAATACTCCACTATCATGCTGAGCTGGTTTGACGGCGCATTTCATTTTTTCGAGCGCGTGCCTATTGGAGGCGATACCGTTGTCCTGCTCAGCACGTATTATTTTGCCTATTTTCTTTGCTTTGTCGTGATCTTTTTTATGATCAGACATTGGCAGAGAGACGGCAGCTTCAAAGTGCTGCCTTATCAGGTCTTTGATCTGATGATCGTCACCATAATCGGCGTTCTTTTGGGCGCAAAGCTAGCGTATGTGCTCTTCTATAATCTAGAGTTTTTCATCGAACATCCCTTGCAGATATTTACCAACTGGTCGGGCATGTCCAGCCATGGCGCAGCTGCAGGTTTTATACTGGGGCTTTGGCTGTATTGCAGAAGGGCGAAGATCAATTTCCTCCACGTGCTCGACCAGGCAGGCGTGTGCGTTGCCGTGGCTCCCATATTTATCCGCACGGCAAATTTTTTAAATGGCGAGCTGTATGGTCGCTCAGCTAGCGAGGCCATTCCATGGGCCATGCGCTTTTATATGAGCGATGGAGTGGGAAGGCCGCTATGTATCGATAGGTTTGGCGATGTATATAGGCTCATTCGTTTTTCCGATGCCGGGGAGCTTTTGAGCAGGGCATATCTCAAACCCTTGGGCGCAGTGTTTAAGCAGGGTTATGAGAGCTTCGCATTTATAAGCAAGAACTTTCCCGACCATATCCTTGCCATTCCAGTTGGAAGAGAGAGCGGACCTATAGAGCTTGTTGCGCGCCTCATCACTGATCCTAGGCACCCAAGCCAGTTCTATCAACTTTTGGTAAGCGGTGTGCTCTTGCTCACAGTACTTCTTATAATAAGGAAGAGGGTGAAGACGGTTGGCATTACAGCAGCGTGCGCATTTGTGGGATACGGCATTACGCGCTTTTTTGTGGAGTTCTTTCGCGCACAGGACTTTCAGAGATCAACAGGCATGTTTCAATATATAAGTATGGGGCAGATATTGAGCTTGGTGCTCATAGCGGTTGGAGTAGGTGTTTTTATCTATTCGCGCAGGCAGGGGCTTAAGATCGCAGATCTCACTTATCCTCCTTTTCACAAATAGAGACCACACTTTACTCAGAAAACGGATCAACATCCAGGGTTACGCCCTGATCGCAGATCACAAGCCCTGTGTAGCTGCCACTAACTTCTGCGTATTCTGAGTCCTTGGGGCCTGGTCCTGACATCGCTGCAATTCCTACATCCTCTGCGCCGCCCAAGTTATATATTCCCTGTTCCATATAAGCATCGTGATGTCTGGGGCTGTTGTAATAACCCTGATAGTGGACCTGGCCTGACTCGTTGCCGCCCCACCATTGGATGATCTCAGAACATCTCATTGAAATATTTCCGCTATAATACTGAACGCGTTCGTTGGCGTCCCTGCCGTTTATATCCTCGTGGTTTAAGAAATGCTCTGTGGCCATGTGCGTTACGTGCCACAGCATTATGGTATCAAGGCCAGAATCCCTTGCCAGGGCAGGCAGCCCGCTGGCCTGGCGTTCGTCGTTGATAAGGGAGAGCAGCTCGGTTTCCACTGTGCTTAGCCTGGATGCCTCTGCTGAGGTTTCATCCGTGCCAGTTACTCCGTCATTGCCTGTGCCTCCACTAGAGCCGGTTGCTCCACCACAGGATATCAACGTTAATGTCGTACATAAGAGCAGCAGAATTCTTAAACAATCCTTTGTCATGAATGCATACCCCTCCACATTTGATGCATTTAATAGCAGAGGCAGAGTAAATTAAAAAGCCCAAAGCAATCATCTTATTTGAGGTTTAATATAAGGTGTGTTAAGGATAACCGAATTGTGAATGCATGAGGAAGGGGGATAAATATGACAAACCAAGGCAGCATAGAAGAGCTATTTGAACTAGCGATTTCCGCAGAGAAGATGATGCAGGATTACTATACTGGTGTGGCAAAAAAATTTTCTCATCTACCCCAAGCCAGCAATTTTTGGAAAGACATGGCTAAAGATGAGGAGATGCATATCGAAAAGCTACAAGAGGCTCGCGAATCCCTTGCCCAATCGCAGCTTGTCCTTCCTGCTGATCCTTCTATGTTAAAATCAATCAAAAAGGTACTCAGCATCTCTATCAAGCAAAAGTTGGATGACATTGTAACCCTAGATGATGCCTATGAGTTTGCTCATGATGCGGAGTCTTCTGAAATCAATTATATATTTAAGTTTCTGACAATAGAGTTTATGGACTCCAGAATACAAGATGACTTTATCATGTCTTTGATCAATGAACACGTGGACAAATTGATGGACTTTACCAAGGAATTCGGCGATGCCGCGTGGCGAAAAACAGTAAAAGCAAAAGGAATCGAATAACTAGTATAGCTTGCGGGGACTCCACACGCCGCCTAGTGATTTTATTTCGCTCTTGAGCTGACTTATGCATTGCAAGGGCTGGCCCAGTATCTGCTCATCAGAAAACCTAAGCACCTTCCAGCCAGAACTTTTCATAAACCGATCTCGACGAGAATCTCTGAGCTGGCGTATTCCTCTGTGAAACTTTCGCATATCACACTCCACGTTTATATTTCCTTTTTGACAGAAAAAGGCGAAGTCCAAGCGGTATCGAACCTTACCATCCTTTTTGATGGCGTATTCGGCGACAAAAGGAATGCGGTGTTTTTTGAGAAGATTGCGAAAGACAATTTCGATTTGCCGTATTCTATATAGGCGGGCAAGGGTCCTTGCTCGCTTGAGCCTATATAATGATGCAAACCCAAAGTTAACCCGAATGCCTGGCTTGTTTATGATTGGTTTGTTAAGTTTTGTTATCTTACGAAACGCGAACTTATAATAATCATTGTGTGCTCGCGGATTATAAACCTCTTTTGGCAACAGTTCTATTCTTGTTACTTTAGTCCTTTTTGACACGCGCCCGTAATATTCGATTTTTCCTCCATGTTTTCCTAATGCCGATGTTTGATAAAAGGCGATGAACTCAAACTTTCTGACAGGCATGCGTGCTACGGGTATGCGATACCACTTTTGTTTGAGGATTATCTCAAGATCATGTGGACGGTTGACAACTGCGATGAGCACTGTGGGCGATCTCATGCGCGTTTAACATTCGCAAATGTGATGCCACAAGGCAGTAAATTACGTATACCTATGAAATTGTGAGAAAATCATGGTGATGTCTACTAGCTTGGAAGGGCGGATTTGTTTGATTATGTGAACACACTGATCAAAATGCTGAACACATAAAACCATCAGAAAAACCATCAGAGATTCAGAGGGGCGCATTTTGGTTACAGGTTCTTCGTCAAACGGAACCGACACCGATATGCTGATACTTCGCCTACACCCTTAACCCTCCACTATTTCGAGATATCGAACGCATCATTTATCCCTTCAATCAATAAAATCGATAGAAAGGATTAACACGAATTTCGTGAAGGGTAGTTACTCGCTCTGTTAAAACGGGCTTCGTTTGGTATATGTGGTGTGCAGAAGCTTTTCTGATTTTTCACTAAGAGGCTCGCCTAAAAATTCTTTGTATAGCTTCTGAACTCCGGGGTTTTCGTGGGATTTTCTTATGGGAAGCGCGCAGTCGGCTGTATATATGGATTTCATCCTCTTCTCTATTACATCCCTTGTAGTAGGCCAGGGTTGGCCGCCACCGCCAATGCAGCCGCCAGGACATGCCATGATTTCGATGAAATGATATCTATCTTTCATGGTGAGAAGTTTACGGATGTTTTTTCCGCCGTGGGCAACTGCAAAACGGATGGTCGTACCGTTTAAAGAAACTTCGCCTTCTTTAATTCCTTCCATGCCTCTTATCTGATCGAATTCAATCTTATCCAGCTTTTTTCCAGTGCCTAGCTCATAGGCGGATCTTAAAGCAGCTTCCATAACTCCGCCGGTTGCACCAAATATGACAGCAGCGCCGGTGGAGATGCCCAAAGGATCGTCAAATTCCTCATCAGGGAGATTTATAAAATCGATATTAAAATGCCTGATGAGTTTTGCAGCTTCCCTCGTAGTTAAAACATAATCGACGTCACTGCGAATTTCTTGTCTTGTGGATTCAAATTTCTTTGCAGTGCACGGCATTACGCTAACGACGATTATGTCCTTTGGGCTTATGCCGGATTTTTGAGCATAGTAAGTCTTTGTAAGCCTGCCCAACATCTCATGTGGGCTCTTGCACGAAGACATATTTGGCAGAAGATCGTGCTCAAAGTGCTCCATGAATTTGATCCAGGCAGGGCAGCAAGTTGTTATCATAGGGAATGGGCCATTGTTCTTAAGTCTTTTTAAAAACTCGGATCCCTCTTCCATTATCGTAACATCTGCCCCAAAGTCCGTATCAAATACCTTGTCAAACCCGCATCTTCTTAGCGCTGCGGCCATCTTATTTGTAACCAGCGATCCTGGTTGCATGCCAAACTCTTCGCCTATGGCAACTCTGACAGATGGAGCGGTTTGAACAATAACATGCTTCTTTTTCTCGGTAAGCGTGACTACAACTTCGTGAAGATGTTCGCGCTCATATATGGCGCCAACGGGGCAGGCCGCAATACACTGACCGCACTTGATGCATGCAACATCATTTAGATTATGTCCAAAGTATGGCGTAACTTTTTCTTTATGCCCTCTGCCTTCAAAGTCGATGGCATATACTTCCATTATTTCGCCGCATACGCGTATGCATTTTCCGCAGTTTATACATTTGTTATCATCCCTGAGTACGGATTCGCTTAGATCCTGCTCATATTTTCTTATGGGTTCAAACCGTATTCTGGTCAAGCCTAGGTCGGCAATCAATTTACACAGATCACTGGATTTTTTGTCTAACGAGCAGGCGTCAAAATGTTCTGCCATGATGAGTTCTGCATTGATCTCTCTTGCCTTTTTTATTTTTGCGGAATTGGTGATTACCACGCAGTCGTGGGTAGGATAAGTTGAGCAAGCGGTGACGAGCTTATCGTTCATCTCTACCAAACAGAGCCTGCATCTGGCTTCGGGCTTTAACCCCTCGATCACACAGAGGGTCGGAATTTCGATCCCATTTTCCTTGCAGATCTCAAGCAGGGTTTTTTGTGGATCGCATTCAATATTTTTTGAGTCGATTTGTATCTGCATTTAAGATCCTTCGACTTCGCCCTGCACCGTATGGTGCAAGGCTTCGCTCAGGATGAAGGGTCGGCACACTGACCCTTCATTTTCGCTTCAAATTCGTTTTTAAAATATTTTAATGCAGTGAGCACGTGACTAGTTGCAGTCTGGCCCAAACCGCAAAGAGATGTTTCGTGAATGTGTTCTGCCAGATCCTGTAGGATTTCTATATCCGCCATGTTTGCGTCGCCAGCGTTGATTTTTTTAATAAGATCCAAGATTCGCACAGTTCCCTCACGGCATGGCGTGCATTTGCCGCAAGATTCGTGTTCATAAAACTTGGCTATCGATTCTGCTACATGGGGAATAGATTGATCTTCATCGACCACTACTATGGTGTAAGACCCGATTGCACAGCTTAAACCGCAGACGTTCTCTGATGTTAAATCAATATCCTCATATGGCATGCATCCGCCAAAACAGCCAAAGTATATTGCTTTGATCTCTTTGCGTGGTTTTCCCAGTGCTATCAGTTTACTAAGAGGAGTTCCGATGGGCATCTCATAGATGCCGGGCTTTGTAACATTTCCTGAGAGCGACATGAGTCTTAAATCTTTATCCCAATTATCATAGATCATTGCTTGGGGTACGTTAGTTAGCGTTTCAACATTGTTTATGACCGTGGGCATTCCCCACAAACCTTCAACAGGCGGGAAGGGTGGTCTATAATATGGTTGTCCTCGGGATCCTTCTATGGATCTTATGATAGCAGTTTCTTCACCGCATACATAAGCGCCTGCGCCACAAACGATCTCGATGTCTATATCGGCTTGTGCATCTCTTAAGGTTTCTTTAATGGCTTTTTGTAAATGCCTTTCCAGATACTCGTATTCGCCTCTAAGATAGATAAAAGCTTTTTTCGCCTGTATCACGTGAGCAGCTATGATTATGCCTTCGATGAGTGTTTTAGGATTATTTTCTATTATATATTTATCTTTAAACGTTCCTGGCTCTCCCTCATCAGCATTGCAGATTACATATTTAGCGTCGGCTTTTTTGGCCAAAGCAAATTCCCATTTCTTTGCAATGGGAAATGCTGCGCCACCTCTGCCCAGAAGCTCTTTTTTTCCTAAGAGGCTAAGTACGCCGTTGGACCCAAGGAGCTTAGCCTTTTTAAAAGCTCTCAGATTTGTCTTTTTTAGGATCTGCATTTTTTTATTAATTTATCGATTTTTGCCTCAGTTAAATTTGTATAAGCTTTGCCGTTTAAAAGCATTGCAGGTGCTTTGTCGCAACAGCCAATACAGGAAGTTTCGTATAAACTGAATTTCTTATCCTTGGTCGTTTTTCCTTTTTTGATTTTTAATTTCTTTTCAAGATAGCGGGTGATGTTGAGTGATCCATTCACCACGCACGAAGGGCTTGCGCACACATATATTATGTTCTTGCCCTGCTTTTGTGTGCGGAGCATGGAGTAAAAAGTGGCAACGCCATAGATTTTGGATATTGGAACTTTGGTTTCCTGCGAAAGCTGCTTCATGCTTTTTTCAGAGATGTAGCCGTCTTTATGTTGGATTGCCTTCAAAGACGTAAGCAGGGAAATTTTCATGACAGGAATATACGTTTATATTATTAAATCACAACGAAAAATTGCGATTTTGAAACTCTTGACGATGAGGCTTGAGTATGTTCTTAAAGCGCGACTGGGCTGGTATTTGCAGGATTTAGAGAGGACTAAACTGGTGTTTAAGCTGGTCTTCAAAACTAGCAGCAGGCGGATAACACCGTCTGTGGCAGGTTCGATTCCTGCCCTCTCTGCAAAAAATTTGTCCCTTTGGGATAAATTTTCGTAGATCGTAATTCGTTATTCGTTTTTCGGGATGTAAGGACGGTATTATGACTAGAAATACTGATTTTAGGGCGCTTCCGGGCGTGGACAAGATGCTTGAGCATGTAAGACTCAAGCCGCTCATCCATGTCCATGGCCATTCTTTGGTAACTCATGCGCTTAGAAAATCGATCGAATCTGCAAGAAATCAGCTTAAAGCAGGCAAGCCTTTGCCAGATGAATGCCGTATAATAGAAGATGCCTTGGATTTTCTTTCTGCAATAACGACGAGCTCCTTAAAGTCTGTAATCAATGCAACAGGCGTTATCATTCATACAAATCTCGGCAGGGCGCCAATAGGAAGAGCAGTTCTCGATGATATTGCTGATATCCTTACCGGTTATTCCAACCTTGAATTTGATTTAAAGGCAGGCAGGCGAGGCAAGAGAAACGCTCACGTCTCCGAGATAATAGAGTATCTGACCGGAGCAGAGGGTTCTTTGGTCGTAAACAATAACGCTGCTGCAATCATTTTGACGCTTAACACTTTGGCAAAGGACAAAGAGGTTATAATTTCAAGGGGCGAGCTCATTGAGATAGGGGACTCTTTTAGAATTCCTGATATCATGCGAGCTGCAGGTGTAAACATGGTTGAGGTGGGCACTACAAACAGGACCAGGCTCTCAGATTATGAAAACGCGATCACTCCGAACACAGCGCTTATCTTTAAAGCTCATCAGTCAAACTACTCCATTCAAGGTTTTACTGAAGAGGCGTGTGTTGAGGATTTAGCGCAACTTGCACATTCAAAAGGATTGTCATTCATCTATGATATTGGGTCAGGACTTCTAAGACGCCCTGAAAATATCGACATGAAAGAGGAGCCGGATATTCGCAGCGCGCTCGCTGGCGGCGCTGATCTTGTGACGTTCAGCTGCGACAAACTCCTTGGCGGGCCGCAGGCAGGCATCATCGCAGGAAGCGGGCAACTCATCGCTAAACTTTCCAAAGCCCCCATGATGAGAGCCCTTAGGGTAGGAAAGATAACCCTGGCTGCGCTTTGCGCTGCTTGCAGAAATTATTTATCAGATGAAACGCTCGTTAAAGCAAATCCGCTCTTTACTATGTTAGAGCGCAAAGAAGATGATCTTAAGGAAATTGCCGAGCGTTTTGCGGGCGAGCTCAAGAAGGCAGGCGTTGATTGCCGGGTGGTGGAGAGCTTTGGGCAGTGCGGCGGCGGGTCTCTGCCTGATCTTAAGATGAAAAGTTATGCAGTGGAGTTGGTCACGGAAAGCTCTGAATCTTCTGAAAGCGTTTTTCAAAAACTTTTAAAGCTGGATAAGCCGGTGATAGGCGTTTTGAGAAAAGGAAAACTGCTCTTTGATGTCTTTACGATCTTTAGAGATGATATGTCGTATCTGGTTTCTTCCATAACCAGTGTTTTTGGAAATGTCATTGCGAGCGACAGCGAAGCAATCTCCTAAATTCCGGAGATTGCTTCGGTCGTTCCTCCCTCGCAATGACAAACAACATAAGAATAATCGTGAAATTATCTCAAACAAAACACCTGATAATGGGCACTGCAGGCCATGTGGATCATGGCAAGACTGCACTCGTAAAGGCGCTCACCGGTTTTGACTGCGACACACACCCTGAGGAGAAATCCCGCGGCATCACCATCAATCTTGGTTTTGCACACATCGATGTCGGTCAAAATAAGATCGGCATCGTCGACGTGCCTGGGCATAAGGATTTTGTGCATACCATGGTTGGAGGCGCCAGCGGTATCGACTTTGCGATCCTCGTTGTTGCAGCTGATTCAGGTGTTATGCCCCAGACTCGTGAACACTTGGAGATAATGAATGTGCTCGGTGTGAAGTCGGGTTTTGTGGTGATCACCAAAGCTGATTTGGTAACCGAGGAAGTGATAGCGCTTGCTGTGGATGAAATTAAAGAGATCACTAAGGGAACTTTTTTAGATGAATGTCCCATTATAAAAGCATCTGCAATAACAGGCGAGGGCATCGACGATGTGAAAGCAGGAATATCTCAACTCGTTGAAAAAGTGGAACAACGAGCTAGCGGAGAGATATTCAGGATGTTTGTGGATCGCATCTTCACTGTTAAGGGTTTCGGCAGCGTGGTAAACGGCTCTGTGATGAGCGGTTCTATAAAGAAGGGCGATAACGCATATCTTATTCCCTTTAAATCAGATTCATTGCGGATCAGACGCATAGAGCGAGACAGGGCTGAGACAGACGAGGTATGCGCAGGAGATCGTGCATCTCTAAACCTGGTTGGCCTGGATAGGAAAGATTTTCAAAGGGGGCAGGTCGTCTCAGATAGAGAGTTACCAACCACACAGATGATCGATGCCCAAATCAAGCTTTTTCAAAACAGCAGGAAGTTTGGCTTGTGGACTAATCTCTTATTTCATCTTGGAACTTTTGAATCCATGGCTCGCATACATCTTCTGGATAAGGACGAGGTGAGAAAAGGCGAGAGCGTTCTGGTTCAGATACACATGGATAAACCCTGCGCGATCATGCGCGGAGATAGGTTCATTATCAGAAATAGTTCTGGCGATACGACCCTTGGTGGCGGAGAGGTCATAGATCCCAATCCCCTGCATCATAGAAGAAGGCGGCCTTATCTTATAAAGACGATTCAAGAAGCGGCATCGGGCAACCTGGCGGAGATGATAGGTTATGAGGTGAGAAAGGAATATGGCGCGATTTCCAGTGAGGAAATTGCGATCAGTTTAAATCTGCCGCACGAAAAAATCATAAAGGAAATATCGAACATGTCGGATGATGTTGTCGTTTATCCAGCGGACGAACAAGCCATATTGATTCTAAAAGAAGAAAACGATCGCCTTGAGAAGAAACTCCTCAAGAATCTTGAATCTTATCACAAGCGCAACCCTCTAGAAGTCGGCGGCAGGACAGATCAAGAACTTATCGGCATATTGAGCCTCTGCAATAAAGGCTCTGAATATGAATATTTGCAGAGGCTGTGCGCCAAGCTTGCGCAAGAAAAAAAGATAAAGAAAGTAGAAAATACGTGGGCAATGTTTGATCACAAAGTAATCGTAGATCCTAATTTTGAAAAAGACATAGCAGCCGTAGAGAAAATGCTTTTGGATTATAAAATGCAAACACCGCTCATGTCTGAGATGCTTCCAAAAGCTAACAAGCTGGGTTTAGCTGAAAAAGAATTTAAACATGTTTTGCATTATCTGATTGGAAAGAAGCGTGTCTGCTTAATCGAGAGCAACTATATTCATACTTCTGTTGTGAATGATTGCCGCAAAAAACTCCTGGAACATCTTGCGGGTAACCCCACAGGCATAACTGTTGCCGAGTTTAGAGATTTAGTGGGAGGCAACAGGAAGATATGCCTGCTTCTCCTTGGCAAATATGATTCGGAAGGAACGACAAAGAGAGTTGGTGATCGTAGAATGTTGTCAGGGGATCCTTCGACTCCCCTTCGACTTGCGTTGCTCACTCAGGGTCGCTCAGGATGATTGGGTGAATGAATTCACCCAATCACTTAACCATCCTATTCTGCCCTGGTTTGTCTGCTTTTTTGCCTGAGAGTTTTTCCACCTTTGCAGCGCATGTCTTGTACTCTGGTATCTTTGCAACAGGATCTACAGCAGGGTTGGTGAGAAGATTTGCTGCTGCTTCCTTGTAATGGAAAGGCACATAGATCGTTCCCTTGCCTATGCGCCTTGTTACAAAGGCAGGTGTTTCGATTTTGCCCCTGCGGCTTGATACCTTGACGATCTCGCTATTCTCAATACCCAGCTCTTCAGCATCTTCAACTGACATCATGACCATAGGGCCTGATATGTTGTTAAGCCCGCCCGTCTTTCTGGTCATCGTGCCTGTGTGGAAATGCTCTAGCACGCGGCCTGTTGTGAGTATCATGGGATAGTCTTTATCAGGAAGCTCGGCTGGTTCCTTAAATGGTATTGCCTTCATAAGGCCCTTGCCGTGAGCGAACTTACCTTTGTGCAGAAACGGCGTGCCAGGATGATCGATAGTTGGGCAAGGCCACTGAAGTCCATTTTTGTGGGTGCGATCCCATGTGATGCCGGCGTATGAAGGCGTGAGTTTGTTTATTTCATCAGCTATATCGCGCGCAGAAGCGTAGTTCCAAGAACCGCCCATGGCTTTTGCGATATCCTGAATGATGCGCCAGTCTTCCTTTGCAACACCTGGCGAGTTGACCGCTTTTCTCAACCTTTGGCAGCGGCGCTCTGTGTTTGTAAAGTGGCCCTCTTTCTCTGCATACGATGCGGCAGGAAGTATGACATCAGCAAGCTCTGCAGTTTCGGTCATGAAGATATCCTGAACCACTAAGAACTCGGTCTTCTCAAGCGCATGCCTTGCGTGATTAAGATCAGGATCTGAGAGCATGGGATTTTCGCCCATCACATAGAGCGCTTTGACATCTCCTTTTTCAGCAGCAGAAAGCATCTCTGTAACTGTTAATCCAACTTTGTTGGATAGCTTTGCATCCCATGCCTTTTCAAACTTTTCCACTGCAGGCTCATCAGTTACCTTTTGATATCCCGAAAACACGTTGGGAAGCGCACCCATATCGCACGCTCCCTGCACATTGGATTGCCCGCGAAGTGGATTCACGCCTCCGCCGCTAATGCCCAGATTTCCGCCAAGCATCTGCAGATTGGCAGTGGAGCAAACATTGTCCACGCCTGTTGTGTGTTGCGTGATGCCCATGGCGTAGAACAGAGCTGCGGTCTTAGCCTTGCCAAACAGATCTGCGATCTCTTCGATCTGTTTTGCAGGCACGCCTGAAATCTTTTCGACCTTTTGAGGAGGATATTTTTCAACCTCGGCCTTTAGTTCTTCAAATCCTTCGCATCGCTCTTCAACATAGACTTTATCATACCAGCCGTTCTTAATCATGACATGCATGATGCCGTTTATCACCGCAACATCCGTGCCGCAGCGCTGCTGCGCATAGATGGTGGCATAATCAGCCATCTTTATTTTCTTTGGGTCGATTACGATGAGCTTTGTCTTGCCATACCTTACAGCTTTCTTGATTCTTGCAGCAATTACTGGATGTGCAGCGGAAGTGTCGGAGCCGGTGATCAATATGACATCGGCATCGCCAATGCCGTTTATGTCGTTTGTCATCGCTCCTGAACCTAATGAAGCAGCCAGACCGGCCACTGTGGCGCTGTGTCAGAGACGGGCACAGTGATCAACGTTGTTTGTGCCCACCTCCTTTCTCATGAACTTCTGAAATACATAATTTTCTTCGTTTGTTACCTTTGCAGAGGCAAGTCCTGCGATTGCATCGCCTCCGTGCTTTGATTTGATTTTGGAGAATTTATCCGCAACTAGTTTGATCGCCTCATCCCAGCTTGCTTCCTTAAACGTGCCGTCTGCGTCTTTGATGAGAGGCGTTGTGAGGCGCTCATCGCTGCCAACAAATTCATAACCATAGCGACCTTTAACGCAGAGCATGCCGAAATTCGCCTCTGCATCCTCCACGCCTGAGACTTTTACGATTTTATTCTTTGCCTCATCTACATGAAGGGTGATCTGACAACCAACTCCGCAGTAGGTGCAGACCGTATCGACCTTCTTAAGTTCCCATGGCCTTCCCTGGCCGATGGCTTTCTTATCAATGATCGAACCCACAGGGCAGAGCTGGGAGCACTCGCCACACTGAACGCATGTGGACTCGCCCATGCGCGCATCATCGTCGCATACAACCTTTACGCCATGGGCCCTGTATCCAAAATCCAGCACCTCATTAACAACGGTTTCATTGCAACCCCTTATGCATCTGCCGCAATGAATGCATTTGTTGTGATCGCGCACGATCATCTCGCTTGAATCTTCTTTGGGTTCTTCGGGTGAATCGATGATGAATGCAGGTCTTTCAATTCCCAAGCGGTAGGCAGCATCTTGCAGTTCGCACTCGCCGTTGGCTTCACACGCCAGGCAATCGTGGTGGCCATTGTCGAGCAGAAGATTAACGATGAGCCTTCTTGTTTCAATCACCTTCTCGGAATCCGTCGTTACGTTCATGCCATCTGCTGCCATTACAGAGCAGGCTGTTTGCAGATCGCGCATGCCTTCAACTTCAACAACGCAGATGCGGCACATGCTGGCAGGGCCGGTTTTCTTATGATAGCAAAGAGAAGGGATATATATGCCGTTTGCCTTTGCTATCTCGATGATGGTCTGCCCCTTTTCAAATGAGAGCTTCTTTCCATCGATTTGCATGTAGAGAGACATTCTTTAACCTCCGCTAACTTTTTGAAATATATGATTATTTTTGATTATATGTGCCAACCAATAACTATTAGCAGGCAGCAAGAATCGAATATGTACCGATAGATCATAGAATCGTCAATTATTTTAAATGCTTGTTTTGAGCCGTAATTAAGAATAGTAACAGCCGCAAATAAAGGAGGAGCATGTGAATGCCAAGGAAAAGGTCAAGCTTACTCAGTTTAGTCACGGAGCAGGTTGTGGGTGCAAAATAGCGCCAGATGTCTTGGAGAAGGTGTTGGCTGCAAGCGGCGATGCCAGCCATTTTCCAAATCTCATCGTGGGAAATTTAAGCAAAGATGATGCAGCTTGTGTTAGCTTGGGAGACGGCAGGGCGCTTATCAGCACAACCGATTTTTTTATGCCCATAGTGGATGATCCATATGACTTTGGCCGGGTCGCTGCTACTAATTCGATTAGCGATATCTATGCGATGGGAGGCACACCCTGTCTTGCAATCTCTATACTGGGCTGGCCGATCGATAAACTTCCTGCGGAAGTGGCAAGAGAGGTGATAAAGGGCGCGCAGGATGTGTGCACAAGTGTGGAGATTCCTTTGGCTGGCGGCCACAGCATTGATTCGCCAGAGCCGATCTTCGGTTTGGCTGTAAGCGGTTTAGTTGATCTGAAAAACCTAAAGCAAAATAGCACTGCAATGCCAGGTGATCTGCTTTTTCTAACAAAGCCTTTGGGAGTTGGTATTCTAACCAGCGCGGAAAAGCATGGTTTGTTAAGAGCTCAGGATAGCGGTAAGGCAACAAAGATAATGACCACATTAAATAAAGTTGGCGAGAAGCTTGGCAGGTTAAAAGGCGTTCATGCGATGACCGATGTTACTGGCTTTGGCCTCTTGGGCCATGCATTGGAGATGGCGCAAGGAAGTGGCCTAAAGGCTAAGATAAATCTAAGCGATGTGCCTATCTTGCCTGAAGTTTCATTTTATCTTGATAAGGAGTGCTGCCCTGGCGGCACGTTTAGAAATGTAAGGAGCTATGGCAAGCATGTTTCGGGTTTGACAGACGAGAATCAAAAGATATTGGCAGACCCTCAGACAAGCGGCGGGTTATTGGTAGCTGTTTCTGCGGATGCAATTGAGGAATATTGCAGCATAGCTCGCAGTGCGGGTATTGAAGAGAACTTGCTAAAACCCCTTGGCAAACTCCTGCCAGGGGAGGGGATAGAACTCTGTTAGCTTAAGCCACCGAGTGATTTTATTTCGCTTATGAGCTGAATTAGGCATTGGGCAGGATGGCCAAGGATTTGCTCATCAGAAAAGCGCAGCACCTTAACCCTATGATATCATTCATTATTACAGGCCAACTAAAATACTGACTTTAGCTTTCAGCTTCTTGATAAGCATGTATGTCAAAAAAATGCTTGTATATTTTACTATTTACCGCCTATAAGGGTGCCGAAAATGAAGAGATCGATCGTTGTGTGTGAAGGACAGCGTAATGGTTACGACTGAACGCGAGCCGCAATAATCGGCGCGCGTTTTTTGTTTTGGAACACGCTGCGATCGGAGAAAAGAAAGGATCGGTGTTGTATGTCGAACAAAAGAAAGAAGGGTCAGGTAAAGTGGTTTAACGATGGGAAGGGCTTTGGATTCATCGCTCCTGAAGAAGGTGGCGAGGATGTCTTCGTGCACTTCCAGGCAATCCAGGGCGATGGTTTTAAGACGCTCAAAGAAGGTCAGACAGTGGAATTCGAAGTAGTACAGGGCCCCAAGGGTCTTCAGGCTGCAAACGTTACCACAAGCTAATCTAACTATCAGCTCGAACTGACAAAACCCCCGTCTCTTTTTGGACGGGGGTTTTTCTATTATGCAAGGGCACCTCTAAAAACCCCAATTTTTTGTTTGTCATCCCCGCGAAGGCGGGGATCTAGTCATGGGAAACGTTGATAAATACTGGATTCCCGCTTTCGCGGGAATGACAACAGAACGTATTATCATAGGTTTTTAGAGGTGCCCGCAATATAATCCGAGTTTGACTAATCACAAGGTCAGTTCACATTTCCAGCAAAGGGAATTTCACCCCGGAATTGCATTTCAATACCTTCACGAACCTGGTTCCTAGTGGTTAATGATCAGTAATACCTTGCTAGTGCGGGTCAAGTATTATACGACATCTCCATCACCTGTGGAGGGATGATGCAAGGGATCCATTCAACAAGTTTCCTGCCTGCTGCTGCCTGGTCAGTAGCGCCGGTCATGGGCAAACTCGCGATGGGGCCAAACCTCTTCGCTGACACCTACGTTGAGGTGAGCGGAACCTATGACCTTATCGGGAGCGCCAATGCTTTGCCAAAGTCATCGACATTATTTTTGCCGAATGTGCCCGGCAGTGAGAACTGCCCGGTTAACGATGCGCCCGGCAGCGTTGGCAAGCGCCACAGCAGTAGCCCCCCGCGAGCCGACCGAACGCTTTTGATTTTAGGCGACGAGAAGGATTGGGATTCCTTCAAAAAGTTTCGAAGGCAGCTCTTTCGATGCAACCCGAATAAGCTCGCTGCGGTCAGCGCCACCTACGATCAGCTCGAGTCAGGCGAACTCCCCATGATCGAGACCGGCTCGATCATAATCTACCCATTCTTCCCCCACGCATATTGGGACAAACATATCGAGAACGGCACATACGAAGGCGTTTACGGCAACGTGGAATTCTACAATAAGTTCAGGGCGCTGTGGGACAAGATCAAGGCGAGGCTCTACGAATTCTACAGCGACAAGAGGCTCTATTTCATAAATCATCCGCTGAGGATATCTGTTGATCGCGACAAGGAACTCACAAAAACTATGCTTGCCGGTGCCGGAATCGATGTTGCCGCACCGATTTTTACGAGACGCCTCGAAGATATCCTGGACCTAGTTGAAGGCGCGGGGGAGAAGCTCTATCTGAAGGTAAGGTATGGCTCAATGGGCAAGGGCATAACCTATATGGAGAGGGGAAGGTGGTTGACCAACTTCAGGTTTGAAGAGGGCAGGATTGTGAGCATGCGTTCCGACCATGGCTGGACATTCATAGATATAACCGGCAACGTGGATTTTCTGAGGGAGCTTTTGACAAAGGATATCGTCGTGGAGAAGGCGCTCGGATGCCCGATCATCGATGGCCAGAAATTCGACCTTAGATTTTACGTCTGTCTAGGCAGCGTGCTCTATATCTACGCGAGGACGAACGCCGAAGATGCGGTGACAACGAACATATCCCAGGGCGGCAAGGGCAGGGATCCCCGCTTCCTCAAGCATATTCCACGTAATATAGTGAAGAAGGCGATGCGCGTTGCTGTCAAAGCGACAGAGATGATAGGCCTGGAGTTCGCGGGCGTGGACATCATGATCGACGAGGAGATGAAGAGCGTCTACGTAATAGAACTCAACGCATTTCCGGGCTTTCCGCCAATGCAGACCTACCCCACGTTCAACCTCTCCAGGAGGATAATCAAGAGAATAGAGAACCATCAGTTTCAGGGGGAATAGCATTTCATGTCTCCTGTCCTGGAAAATGTCAGACGGAGCGGATTTTGCCAGGTTACATGAAAGTAGGCGTCGTCGTGTGTGATCTCATATCTGGGAAGGTAAGCCATATCTTAGGGTAAAGCAAAGGACATGCCAAGCGAATTGATCAAGATAATCCTAGCTGAGTGGTGTTATAAAAAAATGGCGCCGAGATAGGTGCAGCGTTTCGCTACACCTTGTACAATTGTACTACAATTTCTCTCCGTCTGATGGCTCTTTAAATCCGACTAAAGAGAAATTTGGTTTTTATTCTGCTGAAATTACGTGCCCATAAGTTTTAGGTTGGCCATTATGGACGAATTATCTTCCTCATGTGCAAGATGTGCCGACGCAAGTTTTACATCAAAACCCGCTTGGCGTGCCTGATCGTGATACCAATCGATCGTCCTTTGATAATAAGTCTGCCCATCATATCTCTTGAGGGTTGTGCGATCAAAAGGTTCGAATGCAGCAAAAAGTCGCCCGCGATGACGCAGGCTTTGGTGCAGCGTCTTAAAGGTCTCGCGCATCACATTATCGGGCAGAAGCGATAAAAGCTGAAATGAAACTGCAAAATCATATTCTTGATGGGGCCGCTTGTGTTTTACAAAATCCAGCCACTCATAAGGTTTTAGGTTTACAGCAATGCCTAGCTCCTGTTGGATTCGATTTTGCCGCATATGAATTGAAGAAGAAACATTTGATAACACAGGGTCAATTACGTCCAACTCTACATTCAAACCTGTAAGCTTGCGAAGCTCTCTTAGAAAAATTTCTGTCACCTCCAAAGAGCCGCCGCCAAGATCTACTCCTCTAAGTTTATGATTGCGTGCACTCATCGACGCTATGTATTTGGCTGCATCACGAGCAGATGCGTGAAGCGCAGCCCGATGACGCTCGTCTATAGCATTAAGCCATGCAGACAAACTCACATCGTCTAGCATAAAGCTCCATGGCTCCAGTCCGACCTGCGACCTAAATAGGCTCACCAGCTCTTTAGGCTGCATGCCCAAGGTTTGAGCGATTTTATCGTATGGCTTTCCGCTGCGCAGACTTTTGATTATCTCTGCGATTAATCGATGATCTGCTGATGCTTCTGCAAATGTTGTTGGCATTGCACGTGCTTCAAGTCTCTTTTGAAAACGAGCAAACCGACCGCGATTGCCTATTTCGGAGCGATAGCCAAGGACCTTGCCGGGAAACATAAGCGTACTCTTGTCGCCGATCGTAAGATCACATCCAAACATTCCTTCCACTCGCTGCTGCTCTTCTGTTGCAAGAGCGCGATGTAGATCAGACGAAAGCACAATAGAATGAGGACGTATGCATTCAAACACGCCGCGCTGCATGACGATAAGCCACTCTTTAAACTCTGAAATCGCAGCAAAGGCCTCTGCCCTGTGCGTTGTATTGTCGTAGCGCCACATGCGCCTAAAGTGCACATCTTCTCTGCGATGATCGAGTTCCCATTTTGGATCCCCTGCATGAACATAAAGAAGCTTTGCTCCAATCAGCATGCGCTCTAGAACGCTGGGGGCAGCATCCATTGCCTTGCCCCATATGCCATAGACCACCGGCGTGTCTGTGTGTGCATCTGCAACTCTAAATGCATATGCAACAGGCATGTGGTGCGATGTCAAATTCCACAGCTGACCAACCGTTTGTGTGGGCACATATGTGAGGGGTGCATTGCATCGTTGTGCAGTTGTTGACACAACTTTAAGGATGTCGATGGAATGCTCTAAAGCGGTGGGACCTAAGGCTATTTGAAATGTGCCAACCTCACTTATATTCACATAGCTCATAGACGCCTCATGGTTGTTTTGCTTTGAGAGCTAAGGCTAGTAAAATGCACAAAAACCCGCAAGTCCTTATTTTATGCAGATCAAAGGCTATTTGTTCCTCATGACTGTGAGAATTGGGAGCAGGGATTCCACTCTTCGCCTCTCGGCTTCGGGTATTTCCTCGGCCACCCAATCTTCGATTGGGTCCCCGGCCTCGGTCAGAACCAGCCCCCAATGATCTTTTTGGGGCGGTTTTCATCCTCCAGCCTATGAGCACAAAAAAGCCACCCGCGAGGGGTGGCTTTTTTGTGCTCCCCGTAGTGGACACATTCCGAACCAAGTATTTCAAGGAGATCATGGCCTTTGAGCCCCTTGTGCCCGCCATACGCGAACTGTTGGGGCAACAGGCGGCTTAAACGGGTTTGTGTTGCGGAATAACCCAGTCTGCCGATTTTGCCACGGCCTGTGGCAAATTCTGCCCCCATAAGGCCAGAAAAATTCTTGTAGAAATGCCCTTCTTGCTGTGCTTTAAGCCCAGCAATGAGGAGGAGGTAGTAAATGGCAGGATATAACCTTAAGCCCTACCCGGGCGATGAAAAATGCAAAGAGATCTTGAAGAAATACGGATGCAAACTTTCATTTCCAGAGGTCAGGGCATTTTTAATGGGTTGCATCTCGGCAGTCGATCATGTGCCGATGGATGCAATGTTTAGTCACCTGCAGAACGGAGATGAACCAAATTTCAATTCAATGGAAGACGCCCAAACATATATGGGCACTGTAATGGGACTCTGGAACAAACTTGCCGGGCATCAAGATCACCATAACCCCTTCAGTCTCTCCTCTTTTAAACTTGAGCCCACAAGGGAATCCCTTGAGAAATATCTAAAATTAAGAGGAGGCGAAATTAAACAGTTTATCAAAGGCCTCGACCACGGCGGAACAAATCCAGATGACTTCAGCGAGCCGGGAAGATTTGATATTGAACAACTGGCAAAAATGGATTTCATGTATGAAAACATTCTCAAAATTCCTGAATCAGGCCAGGACGATAAAGAGATCCCGAAACTGGTTGAGCAACTCAAACAGATGAACAATATGATCGAAGAATGCATAAACGGCGTCATTCAGGAGACAAAGCAAATAAGAGCTGAAATGATGCAGAATCTACGAGGCTCATTATCGCATAAGTCTGAACCAAAAGTCGGGCGAAATGAACTGTGTCCATGCGGCAGCGGTAAAAAATATAAAAAATGCTGCCTCGGAAAACTAGGCGACGTATCACCGACAGCAAAGGTCTATCCCATCAACGATTACAGAAAAGAAAAATCCGAAGAAAGTGAGGGGAAAATGTTTCAGTTAAAGATTTCTCTTAACTATTCTGATCCACTTATTTGGCGTCGAGTCCTTGTCCCGGCGACATTTACGTTCGACAACCTGCACTCAACGATTCAGACTTTATTTGACTGGGAAAATGATCACATGCACGAATTTTCTGCGGGCAAGGCGTTCAGAGGCGAAAAGATAAGCGGCAAAACACCGCTTGCCCATTATTTTGAAAGGCCTAAACAAAAGGCTACATACGTCTATGACTTTGGAGATAGCTGGGAGCACGAAATCATCTTTGAAAAATGGGGCAATGAAAAATCTGCAAACCCTGTCTGTTTAGAAGGTGAAAATGCCGCCCCGCCCGAAGATTCCGGCGGCATCCCCGGCTACTATTGGAAACTCGAAACTATCCAAAACAAAAAACATCCCGACTATGAATCGATGTTGGAATGGATGGGTGAAAATCTTGACCCTGCATTTTTTGACAAAGATGCGGTCAATAAGCGTTTAAAAAGAATAAAGGGCAAAAGAAGAAAATTGAATTCGTAAATATGCTCCGTGTATTTTCCGAGGAATTGGCATTATGGAAATAGATATCAATAACCTAAAAAGAATTTCAGAGGAAAAAGAAGACGAAAATTGGAAATTCAGATCCTTTCTGAAAAATCAGTCCAGCAAAAAGGTCGATGCTGCCGCGCATGAATTATATCGGAAATTCTCATCAGAGATTGACTGTAGGCTATGTTCAAATTGCTGCAGAGTGATGTCTCCCGTACTTGATGAAAAAGATATCGAAATATTAGCCAGAGCCCTTCATCTCACACAGAAAGCATTCAAAAAGAAATATGTGCTTAAAGACGACGAAGATGACGGATATCGCTTCAAGACTAAACCGTGTCCCTTTTTAGGGGTTGATGGATGCTTGCACTATGAATATCGTCCCGAAGATTGCCGTTCATACCCGCATCTACATAAAGAGGATTTTGTTTTCAGATTGATGGGGGTGATAGAGAACTGCTCAATATGTCCCATTGTCTTCAATGTATACGAGTCTCTGAAAAACAAACTCTGGTACAGATAAAATATCAAATAATCACTGCGCCCCCTGTTTCGGTGTAAAGGCATCGCATTGAAAATCCGCGTCTTCGCCTTCCTGATCCGTCCTATTAAGATTACAGAGAACGCTTTCAGTAACGCCGTGTTCAAGGCAATGCTCATGACTCGGAGAATGGTCGGGGTAGTCGTATTTGATACAATTCGGACAAACATCCTTCCATGTGATTGCTTTGGTCATATTATACTTCCTACAATTGTTGCCATCCACGCACCACCTTGTTAAAGATCTCCTGAAACGCCGGTCTCTTTTCATTAGTCTGTTTTATCGACAAAGCATATCGTTTCCAGCCGTCTACGTCATTCATAACATCGACATACATACGGCGAACTCTTTCAACAGATTGAGCGTTATAATGATATACCTTTCTCGAAGATGAAGTATTCAGGTTGCCAACACTCGATTTGTAAAACGATAATATTTGATCCGGATATCTCGATTCCAGTTCCTTTGCTACCAAAAAGTATTCCGATTCCCCATAAAAGCAATGAGACAACCGCCGGGGTCTCTGGAAGTATTGCAATGCCAGTTCATGCTCCTTGCGGTGTAAACGAATTTTAACAGACTGGATGTCATCTTCTTTTTCATCGAGTAATTTTAGAATGCGTGGTTCGTATACTGCCCACTCATCGGGTTTACATTCCTTTTTAAATTCTTTGTAGGACGACAGCGTCAAGTCATCGGTCTTCTGGAGAAAAATATATTCCAGATAAGTCTTCCTGTCTCCTGAATTCCTCGCTCTCTTTGCCAAAAACATTCGCAATTCATCCATTCTGCCTTCTGCCACTTTCATGCCTTTTTGAGCAACATCCATTGCTTTTTCTCTTTCTCCGGCATCCCAATAGAATGTCGCCAAATCGTGGTAATCCATACCATATTTCATTTTTTTAACACGCAATCGCAGATATTTCTCCCTGTCTCCGATTTGCCTATATATGCGCCTGGCATGGTCTGCTGGCCAATCCTTACCCATTTTTTCAAATCGTCCTGCCAAATCTCTCAATTCATCATTGTTTCTGCATGCGGAATAGGCAACTTCATAAAGCTCGTCATCCATTCCCGCATTTCCTCTCTTTATATAATCAACAACTTCATCTAATAACGTCTCTCGGTCGCTGCTGGACAAGGCCGTCTTTTTCAAACTTTCGGATAGCTCATATAAAGTACCGCTTACATCATCCTGCGTACTATAATCACCGCCACCATACTCATCTAATTCAGCCAACTCCGGCTCAACTTCGTACCACAGTAAAAGAACCGCTGAAGATCCGGCATCCCTTTTTACGGAGTCTTCTATTTTCACCTTGTCTTTCAAATGATCCAAACATTTTCTACGAATAGATATGTCTGATTTTGCTAACTTAAGGGTCAGTTCTGCCAAAACATCTTTTCCTGCGATGTTAACGAGTGAATTGAGTGGGTCTTTGTGATTTTTATCTTTTCTTTTGCTCATACATCCTCACCCTTCTCGGTTTCGTCAAAATCGAGCCAATACAACTTTTCTCTGATATTTTTTTGAAGTTCCATGGGGATGTCATCGGTTAAATCATGGATAGAGAGCTTAAAATTAAAACCAACATAGGGATTCAGCATATCACCAAATTCTTCCCACGAGTACCTTTTGCCATCGATTATGACATCTATCTCAGAAATATTATCACTCTTCTCTTCAATTCGACCAATGACAACCTCTTTGGATATGACCGTGCGGTCATGGGAGAATTTATTGTTTGGTTCCTTTTTTAAGTATTTTTGATTCAACCCATTTTTTATCTTCTGATATAATTTTCTAAAAGCTACCATAGAATCTGTTTCTGGATGCTCCAAAACACCAAATTGATATCCGTCAGAATCGACGTGACCGTCTTTTACCTCATATGCCTTGATCCCAAGGCCAGTGGTTAGCATCGTGCTAAAATGGAAAGTGTGAGGCTGGCCAGATGAATCCAAGAGTGTAAGTGGTTTAAAATCAGAATGTGGTTTATCGATACCCCAATTCTTGGCAACGGAATCGTTATAACAATCCATACACAGCAACTCTTGTTTATTCTCACCGGTCAAAGTTACCGATTGAAAATGGCCCGCTTCTTTGTGGCATCTTTCACATTTATCCATATGGACAATCCTTTCTACCTCTCCATTTTCTGTTCCAAACGCCTATTGACCCGTTCTATAAATGTTGGCTCTTTTCTTGCCCCCATACCAGATGCGATGCGTTCGAAATCGCCGATAAAACTGGATTTGCGCCTATGATTTTCTCTTACGTTCTCAACAATCCTTTGCCATTCTTTTGCCATACCTTGGCTTTCATAAAGGTTTTTTGCTTTCTGAAAATGATCATGGGCAAAACTGTAGTATTTTGATTTTCCCTTCGTGAGAATTCGAAATCCCAAGCACTCATATATTTTTGCAGCAGCCGATGGGTGGACATTATCCAAAACCTCTGCAGCAGGCTGTGTTGTATGATGGCTATAGCCCTTCAGTTGATCCTTCTTTGTCTCCAAAACCCGCGCGGCTAGCAGGCTTAACTCTTTCGTTATTATGTATACCTCAATTGCCGATTCAAGGGGAGCTTTCTCGAGTGTTGCAACAATCTTTTGATGCCAAATGGATTTGTCCTTCTTTGGTATGTACCTCAACAATTCCTCATAGGAATATGATGATGGGCAATCTCTATAATCCGACCAAGCTGATTCGAGGGCGACACTATTCTTTCCTAACTTTTTCAAAAGTTCCCGTTTGAAGATTTTTAATGACGAGCTACAAAAATCTATCGACTTATTCTGGCTACTGAGATTGAGGCCACGCTCCACCCATTCTAGCGCCGCATCAAATTTACCCCTGGTTTTATATATATTCGCAATCGTCCCACAATCATCAGATTCATAACCGGTTTGCCCACACAGCTTACAATACGATGAGATATCGCATTGTTCTCTATAAATTGCCTTTAACGTGGAAATGTCATTCTGAAGTTCATATGGAATCTGCTGTTGTTCCTGTGCTGACTTGGTCTTAATGGCATTGATTTTCGTCAAAGATCTGTCTTCAATAATGGCTCGAAATGCCTCTAATCCATTTTTGTTCAAAACCTTCGCGGCCTCTTCCTCCAGTTTATAGCAAAAACCGTAATCATCATTTTTTATCCACGTCAAAAGTCTCTTTATGGTATCTGCCGGATCTGCTTTCATAGCCTGACGAGCTCTAATCCATGAACAGAAGAGTTCTTCGGCGAATTGACCAAGGTCGCCGCCAGAATCGTCAATCTCTTCTATTTTTTCATAACATCCGGCAATAAAGATTTCGTAGAGCAAAACGGCACGAGTGGATTCGGTTTTAATCAGTTTGTCTATCTGGTTTTTTACAGCCCCCAAATCCTGCACAAATCCCGAGGCATAATTGTACGGAACAAAGCCACCCAAACTAAGGGCGCGTTCAATAGAATCAACGAGGGGATCTGCTTTTATCTTAGTGGCCGACATAAATCACCTTAATCCAACGATAACCGGGACTTATATCATCTTAGCTCCTAGTATCAATCGAAAAAAGTAGTTTTCAAATATGAAAAAAGCCCGGGAGTTTTCGCTCAAAGCATATTACTGTGTATGGAGGACACGTTTTCAGAGATTAAGTCAGCGATCAGCAGATACTCGCCCCACGATTCCGAGTCGGAACTCAGCCAAAGCGCCATGAATCTTGTGAGCTTTTTTGAACTCCTCATGCAGATCGATAAAGAGCAATCCTCTACCACCGAAACCAATACAGACGAAAAGAGAAGACGCGATGAAGATATCCGAAGTAAACATCAGTTTTGTGAAGCCCTGTGATGGTCTTGTCGGCTTTGCAAATCTTGTAATCGACGATCAAATATACGTCGGCTCAATAGCCATTCATAAGCGATTGGGCGGTGACGGTTATCGGCTGACCTATCCAAACGGAAAATCGAACATTATCAATCGCCCGGTCGTTCACCCGATCACGCGGGAGAGCGGCAGGATTATTGAAGAAGCCGTCGTAGAAAAACTTGAAGAGGTGATGAGGAAACACAATGATCGATACGATAGCAATCACGTTTGAGAAGGATCAGTTTGAGATTCTCGATCCTGATCGCGTCAGCCCATCCGCACGGATGATGGACATCCAGCCCAGCAGAATCGGTAATGGATGCATCAAGTGTTTTCAGAATCCCAGCAAAGAAGACCTCGTGCGCGGCATTCATAGACCGCGATTTACACTGACAAAACGCCTTACAAGAGGCGGCTACACGCAAAATCTTCGTGCTGAATTTTCACTACCGAAGCTTCTTTTTGGCAACAATTTTGAGGAAGACGGCCTCGAAAACACGACAGGTCATAGCGCGTTTTTTGCTAATGAGGCATTAGCAACAGGTATTAAAATTCTGCCATTTCAAGTAACCAGTTCGAAACTCTCCGCCGTCCACTATTCAAAGAACTTCGTCTTTACGGATTACACAACGAGTTCGATGATCCTGCGCCAACTTTCTAAGCTCAACCTGAATAGCAGGCTCGATCTCAACAAGACCGATTACCGCAACGACGGTCACACCCTCCGATACCATGCAAACAGCTATGAGATTGTCTTCTACGACAAGATCAAAGACCTTGAACAATCCAAGATCAGCGAGAAACGCGCAATTGAACCAGACAACTCGGTCCAGACAGATTTGCTGAACAAGCTACCAAAACCCTTTGAGGTACTCCGCATGGAGGTTCGCCTAAACAGCCGCGCTAAGATCAAAAGACTCTGCAAAAAACTCAGCATTAAGCCACCTCTAACCTTTGAGGAAGCCCTCAACAACAAAACCTCTCAAACCATCCTCCTCCACTTCTGGAATCAGATTATGGCCGAAGCCAAGTGGCTCCAATTCGAAAAACAGAGACCGGAGGACTTTTTGCAAGCTATTTTAAAGGCAAATCCCGACATCCGCTCCTCAAAGGCCCTGCAGATCCTCGGCGTAGTCACGGTAGCAAATTCCGCGGGGATGCGTGGGTTGAAAAGCATCCTCGGTTACAAAGCTTCACAGATAGTGAGAAGGTTAAAGCCCGAAGCTGCAATTATTGACAAAGTTTGTTCTAAATCCAGCTATCTCACTGAAATACATAATCAGTTATTAGAATTTAGAGCCCACAGGCTATCTGACTATATTAAAAAATAATAGTGGTAATAATAAGTGTAATGTGTAATGGTGTTTTAGTTCGTAAAGCTAAAATAATTTAGGAACGTTGTATAAAGAGGCGAAAACTGATGCCGCAAAACTTTCAATTTAAACGCCATCGTATTGATAAATTCTCAAAAGAAAGGATGTTATCTGAGCTTGAAAAGGCTGCGGCACATTTCAAATATATTGAATTTGGTTGGAGAGATTTTAACAAGGTTGCAAGTATTAGCGCTACGCCCATTAAAAAGGAATTTGGCGGTTGGAAAACCGCCTTAACCGCGTTAAATGAACACCTAAAAACAAAAGGGTTAAGGTTGCACCCGAGAAAAGTTCCACCAAATAGAATTTATTCCGATGCAGATCTTTTTAACGAAATGGAGCGAATTTGGAAAGCTCTGGGACACAGACCATCGCGAACAGAGTGGGAAGCATCAGAACCTCAAATCAGCTACACTACATATAAACAGCGGTTTAAAGGCTGGCAAAACGCTTGCCTTAAATTCATTGAGAGCAAAATGGGAGAGCACATCACTGCAGACGATAACTTCGATAATAACTCAGACAAGAAACACAGGAATCACGTTCGACTAGGGGAGAACAACAAAATTAAAACTGAGCTGACCCGCACGATACCACTTCGGTTAAGGTTGAAAGTATTGAGCCGAGATAATTTCCGTTGTGTTTATTGCGGTCGAAGCCCAGCCACTGATGTTGGCATCAAGCTTCATTTAGATCACATCATTCCCTTCTCAAAATGTGGTAAATCGGTGGAAAACAATTTGCAGACATTGTGTCAGGATTGCAATCTGGGCAAAGGTGATAAAACAAAATTGAAGGATTGAATTTTATGAAAACATTGCAACAATTCGAAAATGAACTTAACGAGATACCTGCTTCAACGGGTTGGTATATAGGTGATCTAGGTGAAGCACGTGGCAAGCAAGAACTATATACAAAACAATCTCCGCAAAAACTTAAGGTTTTGAGACAGCATGCGCTTATTGAAAGCGCTGTTTCTTCAAACAGAATTGAGGGGGTTACAGTTGATCAGGATCGCGTAAAAGCTGTGATCCTTGGGCGGTCTGCCTTGCGTGATCGTGATGAAGAAGAAGTGCGGGGATATCGCAATGCCTTAAAATGGATTCATGAAAAGAAGCCTGCAATCACTGAAAAGACAATAAAAGAACTCCACAACTTGGCGAGAGGTAAAATTGGAGATGCAGGTCAATATAAAGCAAAAGATAGCAATGTAATAGAACGTTATGCTGATGGCACATCCAGCATTCGGTTCAAAACAGTTTCAACAAAAGAAACTCCGCAATACATGAAAGAGCTTGTCTCATTGTGGCAATATCATCTCAAGACAAAAGAGATCCATCCATTAGTTGTATTAGCAGGTTTCAATTTAGACTTTCTTTGCATCCACCCTTTTCGTGATGGTAATGGTCGCGTGTCGCGGTTGCTCCTTTTGCTCCAACTATATCATTTAGGATATGAGGTCGGTCGATACATTAGCTTGGAACGCCTTATCGAAGAAAATAAAGAACGTTACTATGAAACGCTAAAGCTCAGCTCTCAGGAGTGGCATGAGGGAAAGCATGATCCGTGGCATTATATCAACTATGTCTTATTCATTATTAAAGGGGCATACAAGGAATTTGAAGAACGCGCGGGACAGATAAAAGAACCAAAGGGGGCAAAAACTGAATTGATAGAAGCGGCGATTCGTTCACTAAAGAGCGGCTTTACTGTTTCTGATCTAGAAAAAGCCTGTCCCACTGTAAGCCGCGATATGATCCGCAGAGTACTCCATGATATGAAGAAAACGAAAAAGGTCGAATGCCTTGGACGCGGCCCAGGGGCCACCTGGAAACAGAAAGGGTAATACACTTGAATAAGTGTAATAAAGAGTATAATAGGCTGCCAAAGATAGCCAAAAATGACATTATTATTAATGATTACAAGTATATAGATATTACCACATTAATCGATAATCGAGGGGTATAATTAATAATGAAAACCACAATTCCTGATCAAAGAATCACTCAACGCGCCTTTCGGGGGGAATTGTGATGCACATTTTTGGATATCCAATAAGGGAAATTATTTTCGATAAAAAGGTTCTTGATTTGACGAGTATGCTCTTATCCGGAGCTGGTATTTTTTCAGTTTTGTCTCAATTTTACATTCCAAAAGAACCTAAAGAATTAAATATGTCCTTTTGGGGATCAAATCCACATGCAATAAAATATGGACATCAACTAGGTGTCAAGAAACTTATTGACAACATTTTTCTTTTTATGGCTGCACTGGGGCTGCTGATTCAAGTCCCATCAATAATTTATTCTTCAAAAATCAGTCAAACCACTTTAACAGCAGGTGAGTATTGGTTTATTTTTTGTATTCTATTGTTGTTAATTATTTTCGTTGTTGTGTTGATTTCTTTTTTTGCAAAAAAGAGAGCAAAGAAAAGATGGCTTCCTGAAATAATTGAAAGCCAGAGAGCTGCATTTGTACAGGCTCAAGATATCTTAAATAATAATGGATGGAGAACAGATCAGTTAGCGACAAAAGACAGCATCAAAGATCCTGAGAAATATACATCTATAAATTGCAAAACTGTTAAAGAACATCTTTCTCAAATCGAAAATCTTCTGGAAGTTAAATTTGAAGCAAAAGACTTAAAGTTACGAATTCAGAACTTGGAGCATTATTTTAAATGAAAAAATACATAACAGCCACCGACCTCTACAATTTCAAAAAATGTCCTTATCGTCCATATATGGATTATAATGGTGATTCTTCTTTGAAGGTAGAGATACACCCTCTTGTAAAGCTCCTATGGGAATCCGGTGTACAATACGAGGCAAAGGTTATTGAATCTTTTAAGCGGGATCATCCGGATCAACCCTTTCAAGCAATCAGTCCCGAGTCTCCCGCCTCTGAAAAATTGGCTCAAGAGACAATTAAGGCAATGGAGGAAGGGATCGATATAATCTATCAGGGTGTTTTGATGTCAGGCAATAAACTTGGACGGCCAGATCTTCTGCTAAAAACAAACGGTGATTCGTCTTTTGGTTCTCATCATTACTATCCTATGGACATCAAGCTTACTCGGGTTGATGCCACATGGGACGATGGCAATGAAAAAACGACGATAGAACAATTCTGGCAGGTCTATTTTTATGGTGATCTCTTGGCATCGGCGCAGAACAAGCGACCGGAGAAGGGTTACATCTACAAAACCAAATCCCGCATCTTATCAGTCCCTCTCTATAAGCCCCCGGCAAACTATGAATGGGCACTTAATCAGTTAGAGAATTATTTAAACGGCCATGCATTCGGTGCAGAGCCTATAATCAACAGCAACTGTGCCATGTGTGAGTGGAAGAAAACATGTATCGATTGGGCTGAAGAGAATCGTGACATTTCGCTTGTCCACTATGTCGGTCAGGCGATGAAAGCCGGTCTCAAAGAACTCGGCATCTCTACCATTGAGGATTTGGCAAAACAGAATCCAGACGAGCTGTCTGAAAAGGTTCAAAAATTGAAAGAAGAGGGCTTTTTTTGGAAAAGCATGCCTGCTGATCTGCCTCGAAAGGTTACCCAGCGCGCTCGCATCTACATCGCTGGCAAACCTGTAATTCATGAGCCGATTATTTATCCAGAGAGCGATACAGAGATTCATTTTGATATTGAGGATGATCCGACTCAGGATTTTGTCTACTTACACGGACTTCTTCTTGTAGAGAAAGGAAAAGAACCTGAATACCATCCATTTTTTGCAGAGAAATATGAAGATGAAAAATTGATTACCGAGCAACTCATCGATTTTTTGAATCAATATCCAAATGCTGCCATATACCACTACAGCGACTACGAAAAGACAACTATTAAGCGATTGATCAATAAACATAAGCTTGAAACGGATATCTTTGAGCGCCTATTCGGAGAAAACGGAACAGCCTTTGATTTATACAAGGTTATCACCAATAACACCGACTGGCCTCTAACCAGCTATGGCATAAAAGCAGTCTGCAAGTTTCTTGGCTTTAAATGGGATGCGGCAGATGCGGGCGGTGCAGCTTCCATTGTCTGGATGAATGACTATTTGGCTGGCAACCTGGCCATGAAGGAGAAGATTTTGCGCTACAATGAAGATGATTGCCGGGCAACGCATTTTCTAAAAAGTGAATTGATAAAAATGGATCAAACCAGTTGAATTGGAGGATTTCATGAAATTTAACATTGATCATCTAACCGAAGCAGAGCTTATAGAACTCAACCACAAAATTGTGGAGCGCCTCAGAATTATGCATCAAGTCAGGGCACACAAAGAGATGTTCGAATTTAAAATAGGAGACCGCGTCACATTTCATCCTTCGGGACATGGGGAACAGACAGGGACATTGACCCGCTTCAACAAGAAAACCGTTACCGTCATTACTGACAATGGAGGACATTGGAATGTGGCACCGTCTCTTATTGAACCTGCGAATTCAGCCGAAGCGGAAAAAACAGATACGTCGCCGCAAATCAGACTTTTGAAATAAATATGGAGACAACCGATGAATAAAGAAACGGCCTTGGCAGTGTTCGAAAACTATAATATCAGACGAATCTATGACGAAGAGTCCGAAACATGGTTTTTCTCCGTCGTAGATATTATTGCCGCCTTGACACAACAGTCTGACCATCAGGCCGCCAGAAATTACTGGAAAGTCCTTAAAAATCGCCTAAATAAAGAAGGTAGTGAAGCGGTTACAAATTGTAACCGGTTGAAAATGGTGGCTGAAGACGGTAAGTTACGCCTGACGGATACAGCCTCCCCCGAAACTTTATTAAGGCTCATCCAATCCGTCCCCAGCCCAAAGGCCGAACCCATCAAACTATGGCTTGCCAAAGTAGGTTACGAACGGATTCAGGACATGAGCGACCCCGCCCGTTCGCTCGACCGCGCACGGGACTATTGGAAAAAACATGGCAGAAGCGAGAAATGGATCCAGCAGAGGATGATGGGTCAGGAAACCCGCAACAAGCTCACTGACTACTGGAAAGACCACGAAATAAAGGAAGAGAAGGAATACGCAATTCTCACAAATATCATCCATCAGGAATGGAGCGATGTTTCGGTCAAAGAGCATAAGGCCATCAAGGGTCTCAAAACCCAGAACCTGCGCGATCACATGAGCGAGGCCGAGCTTATTTTCACCGCACTAGCAGAACTCTCCACACGTCAGATCGCCGAAACCGACAACGCAACCGGCATGAATGAAAACACGGAGGCTGGTAAGAAAGGCGGAAGGATCGCAAGGAAAGCACGCCTTGAGCTGGAGCAAAAGACAGGAAGGCGCGTGGTAACCGGCGAGAACTTTTTGCCCAGTGGCGATCCTAAAAGAAAACTAAAAGGCGGAAACAAATGACTACAGGCAATATCTTTATGAATTTGAAAAGAGGTGTTTTATGGAAGGCATGATGATGTTTCACCAGTTGTTTCCGGATATCGGGCTGGAAGAAACAAGGACAATAGCTGTTTTTAAAGAACAAGATGGTTTACCAGAGGGAAGTTACGGTTTTGTTGAACTGTATTGCATTGACCCTAATTGCGATTGTAGACGAGTAATGTTCAATGTGGTTTCTGAAGAACCAGCGAAACATTTAGCAACTATCAATCATGCCTTTGAACCTCCGCCGCCGGATGATGTCATAAAGGAGCAATCTTTTTTGGACGAGTTGAATGTCCAATCTGAATATTCAACGACACTATTAAAACTTTTCAAGGAAGTCCTTCTGATGGACACTGTTTACATCGATCGCTTAGAAGAACACTACAAAATGGTAAAAACTGCCTTAAAAAATCCAACCCATAAAATATGGAAGGTTATTAAAGGCGCCAATAAGGATTATGCCGGAGAAAATCTTCGCTCAAACATCAAGAATATCGACCCTTATTCTCCATGCATCTGCGGTAGCGGCAATAAATTCAAATGGTGTTGCCGCGAAAAAATGATGTGTATTGATTCTGATAAGAGGAACTAAAGATGTTGATATTACGTTGCACGCAAAAATTGTTAAAGAAGCTGGATGTTCCAGAGAATCAGCTAGCCTCAGATAATGCCGTGTCAATTTCACCCCTTGGTAACTGGCATGCACACGTTATAGGCGTATCACGTAATCACGGGGTTATATTCGTAAATGATGCAACTCTGTTTTCTTTCGTCGTATTCAATGTTTCGAGGGCAACGCTCAAGAATGAACTCCCGGCTGTGTTCAACAGCTCATTCTACGATGCCTTGCTGTCCGAAGGATTCTCAACGGAGTGGATCAGAAAAGCGAAGGAAGTTGGCGGTGTTTTCAAGGTTGGGCGTAGTACGAGTAGGCGCGTGCTTGGAAATATCAACGATCTTATAAGGCATTACCAGTTCTATATTTTGAGGGATGATGGAGTTGAGAAATGTAACATGCAGAAGACGATTCGCGAGATGAACAGAATACCGCAAAAGAATCTCAGTTGGAACTATTCGATTGAGGCTATGAAGAAGCTTGCAAATGAACCGTTCCGTGAAGATTTGATTTTGCATTGATGGACAAAAGGGCAACGGCCCGTTGCCCAATTGATAAAGGACCTAACCGTTTGAACTATCGGCATAATAAGGGCCTTCAGTAATGGCGGTTAGTATGGCAACATGCTGTTGGAAGGCGGTTTTGTGAATTCAATCATTCTTGCCAGAGTTTCAACGAGGGAACAGGAGGAAGGCCACTCCATCAATGCACAGATTGCGAGGCTTAAAGAGTATTGCCAACGGAAGCAATTTAAGGTTTTGAAGGTCTTCACGATTATCGAATCATCCACGCAGGGTAATCGCAAAGAGTTTCATCAGATGCTCACCTTTGCCAAAAAGCAAAAGGAAACGGTGGCGATTGTCTGTGATGCGGTTGATAGATTTCAAAGAAGTTTTAAAGAAACAGTATTGCTTGAAGAATACCGCATGAAGGGGATGGTAGAGCTTCATTTTAGCCGTGAAAATCTGGTCATCAACCGCGAATCAAGCGGCACGCAGATCCTCATGTGGAACATGGCCGTGTTGATGGCAAATTCTTATGTGTTGAGTTTGAGCGATAACGTGAAACGGAGCCTCAACCACAAAATCAAGAATGGCGAATGGATCGGCAAAGCGCCTGTAGGCTACATCAACGCCATTGATCCTGCTTCAGGAAAAAAGAAAATTGTTCCTGATCAGGAACGGGCATTCTTGGTCAAGCGCATTTTTCAGGAATATGGTCAGGGTGGAAGATCCGTTCGTGAGATGGCCGGTCTTGCAAAACAGTGGGGGCTCAAAACAAGCTACGGCGGCCCGATGCCGTCGAGCAAAATTCACAAATTGATACAGAACCCTTTTTACTATGGCGTAATGAAGATCAAAGGCCAAATCCTCCCCGCAAAGCATGAGCCGATCATCTCCAAAGAATTATTTGACCGTTGTCAGGAATGTCGTCTCGGCTGGAAAAAGAAACCGTTTAAATATTCCGACAAGCCCTTTATCTTTCGCGGTCTCATCAAGTGTGCGCACTGCGGCTGCACAATCACAAGCGATTTAAAGAAGGGCAAATATGTCTATCTTCATTGCACAAAATCAAAGGGAGCATGCGAAGGAAAAAGACTCCGCGAAGAGCACATCTTGGAGCAGGTCAAAGGCATTTTCAAAGACCTTCAGATTCCCGACGATGTTATGGCCGCAATCAAGA
>JBDRBN010000047.1:0-14504 GCA_043822785.1 Pseudomonadota bacterium | reverse complement strand
AAAAGGGTGTGAAGAAAACCACCAAGCGCCAGTTCTTCCCTGGATATATCCTGGTGAGAATGGAGCTCAACGAGACGACTTGGCATATAGTGAAAGGTACTCCTAAAGTAACTGGATTCGTGGGCGGCTCCATGAATCCTCCTGTTGTACCGGACGAAGAGGTAGAACGAATCACAAGCCAGATTGAAGAGGGCACCCTCAAACCGAAAGCCAAGGTTGAATTCGAGAAAGGGGAGAACGTGCGAGTGATTAGCGGGCCTTTCTCCACTTTCACAGGCATTGTCGACGAGGTCCATGAGGGTAAAGGAAAGCTAAGGGTTATGGTAAGCATATTCGGGCGGTCAACGCCCATCGAGCTTGACTTCACGCAGGTAGAAAAGGTGACGTAAGGAGATTTAAAATGGCAAAGAAAGTAATGGCTCAGATTAAATTGCAGTGTCCGGCGGGCCAGGCAAATCCGGCACCTCCAGTGGGTCCTGCACTCGGTCAGCACGGAGTCAATATCATGGACTTCTGCAAACAATTTAATGCCAAAACACAGAAGCAGGAAGGCATGATCATTCCGGTGATCATCACAGTGTATCAGGATAGGTCGTTTACGTTTATCACAAAAACACCTCCGGCTGCTGTGCTTCTAAAGAAAGCCGCGAAGATAGAAAAGGGATCAGGCATTCCCAACAAAGTTAAAGTCGGCAAAGTCACTAAGGCGCAGATTGAGGAGATCGCCAAAATCAAGATGCCAGATCTCAACTGTTCTGATATCGAAGCTGCGATGCGTACGGTAGAGGGTACAGCGCGCAATATGGGTATAGAGGTTAAAGGTTAATTTGCTGTTGGAGTGCTAGCGCACAACAGCGCAGCACGTTCGCACAACAGGAGGTGAATATGGTAAGAGCAGGTAAGAGGTATAAGTCTGATTCCGAAAAGGTCGACTCTCAGAAAAAGCTAAGTCTGGCAGATGCTCTTAACATCCTAGAGTCGTTTGCAAAGGCGAAGTTCGATGAGACCATCGATATTGCTTTACGACTCGGGATTGATGCAAAACAAACCGATCAGACGGTTCGCGGTGCAGTGACGCTTCCACACGGCCTCGGAAAGAAGGTACGGGTTCTCGTGTTTGCAAAGGGGGATAAGGCGAAAGAAGCTACCGAAGCCGGTGCTGACACCGTGGGCGCAGAGGAGCTTGCCGAGAAAATAGAGGGAGGATGGCTAGAGTTCGACAAGGTCGTGGCTACACCTGACATGATGGGAGTTGTAGGAAAGCTTGGCAAGGTATTGGGCCCAAGAGGTCTCATGCCCAATCCAAAGCTTGGCACCGTGACTATGGATGTAACAAAAGCCGTTTCAGAACAAAAGGCTGGCAAAGTCCAGTTTAGGATCGACAAGGGCGCTATAATACATGCTCCAGTGGGAAAGCGTTCTTTTGGAGCTGCCAAACTGCAAGAGAATATCACAGCTCTTATCGATGCTATCAAGAAGGCAAAGCCTGCTTCTGCTAAGGGAACATATATCAAGTCGATGACCGTATCCGCTACGATGTCTCCAGGCGTCAGGGTGGATACTGCGCAGCTATAGCGCCTAGATCAAGGAGGGCACTGTGAGAAGAGAAGAGAAGGTAGAGCAAGTTAAGTCTCTGGCCAAGCGCGTTGATAAGGCCAAGGTTATGATCTTTGCTGATTACCGTGGTCTCAAAGTATCGGAGATGACAGAACTTCGATCAAAGCTCCGCGATGATGGTTCTTCATTTAAAGTGATTAAGAATAGTCTCTTCAAGCGCGTTCTGAAAGAAATGGGTCTTGAGACGCTTGAAAAATATTTCGAAGGTCCCACGGCGCTGGCAACGTCTGAGATAGATCCTGTGAATCCGGCAAAGGCTCTTGTCGAATTCGCAAAGATGCACGATAAGCTTACGCTTAAGGGCGGCTATCTAGAAGGCAGGGATCTTACACTGGCAGATGTACAGTCGTTGGCTAAGATGCCATCTCGTGAGACGCTTCTCGCAAGAGTGCTCTTTTCGTTCAATGCTCCGGCTACAAATATGGCAAGCGTATTGGCTGCAGTTCCTAGAAAATTGCTCTACGCGCTAAATGCTATCAAAGATACAAAAGAAGCTTAGGTAAATTTTGAAATAACCAAGGCGCTTAAATGCCGACCTTCATTATAATATTACGGTCGGCGCCCACTTAAGCTGTAGCAACGACGATACAGTATTGATTGGGGCGCGTATGAACAAGGAGGAAAGTATGGCTACAGTAGGAAAAGCTGAGATCGTTGAGGCTCTCAAGGGTATGACGCTGCTTGAGGTATCTGAGCTCGTAAAGGAGTTAGAGGATACATTTGGCGTGTCCGCTGCGGCGCCAGCAATAGCTGTAGCGGCTGCTCCAGGCGCGGCTGCTGGAGAGGCTGCTGAGGAAAAGACCGAGTTCACAGTCATGTTGACCGAGATTGGCGGCAACAAGATCAACGTCATCAAGGAAGTGCGCGCTCTCACAAGCTTGGGCCTGAAAGAGGCCAAGGAACTTGTTGAGGGAGCACCAAAGCCGGTTAAAGAAGGCGTGACAAAGGAAGAAGCCGAGGAAATAAAGAAGAAGTTAGAAGGTGCAGGAGCAAAGGTAGAGATAAAGTGAGGGGTCGAGATGTTTCGACCCCTCATCCTGAGCGAAGCCCCGTACCGCCTGGTACGGGGCGGAGTCGAAGGATCTCTGAGATCCTTCGGGCGTAAGCGCCCTCAGGATGACACCTCGGGGGAAAACTCCCTGAGGGCTCAGCTATTTAATGAGATACGAAGGCAGTCAAGGAGAACATATGGCAATCCTTCCGGTACGTCGTATTCACAAAGACTTTTCCAAACTAAAGAGCGTGATAGAATTTCCGCCGCTCATCGAGATACAGCAGAAATCTTTTCGCCAATTTTTGCAGGCAGATCTGTCCCCAGATCAGCGTGCGGATATCGGATTACAGGGTGTATTCAAAAGCGTGTTTCCTATAAAGGGATTCAATCAGACGGCGTCGCTTGAGTTTGTACAATATATGATGGATCCACCTAGGTATGAGGAGCAGGAATGCCGCAACCGTGGCATGACCTATGCTGCGCCCATGCGCGTCACGGTCAGGCTCGTGGTCTGGGATATTGATGAAGCTACAGGAGCTCAGTCGATTAGGGATGTGAAGGAGCAAGAGGTGTATTTTGGCGAAGTTCCACTCATGACTGAGTTTGGCACTTTCATCATCAACGGCACTGAAAGGGTTATCGTATCACAGCTTCACCGCAGCCCTGGCGTCTTCTTCGAGCACGACAAAGGCAAGACACACTCTTCTGGTAAACTTCTGTTTTCTGCCCGAGTTATCCCTTATCGAGGTGCATGGCTTGATTTTGAATTCGATGCCAAAGATTTGATCAATGTGCGCATAGATCGCCGTCGCAAGATGCCTGCAACAATTCTTCTTCGTGCGTTAGGTTACTCTGAAGAGGATCTCCTTGGTATCTATTATCAGCATGAGACCATCACAATCGCTAGCCGCAACAAGTTCGAGAAAAATGCTGTGCCAACTCTTCTTGGCTATCAGAGGGCGACAAAGGATGTTAAGCATCCAAAGACAGATGCTGTTATTGTAAAAAAGGGCAAAAGGTTTACTCGTAAAGCCATTGAGGAGATCGAGAAGATCAAGAATATGAAGATCCCTATTGACTTTGAAGATGTCGTAGGGCGCTTCACCGCTAATGATATTGTAGACCCCGGGACGGGTGAGGTGATCCTTGGTGTTGGTGAGGAACTCACAGAAAAGAAGTTAGAGGATATCCTCGATCGTAAGATTCGTGAAATAAACCTTCTCTACATCGATGACTTAAACGTAGGACCTTACCTGCTTAACACGCTCAAAGCTGATAAGGCGAGCACGTCAGAGGAAGCGAAGCTAGAGATTTATCGCAGGCTTCGCCCTGGCGATCCAGCTACGCCAGAATCGGCCTCAGCGCTTTTCGACAATCTTTTCTATAATCCTGAGCGCTACGATCTCTCAAAGGTCGGCAGGCTTAAGCTAAACTACAAGTTTGGTTTTGACGTTCCGCTCGAGGTCGGCACTTTGCGCAAGGAAGATATCGTTGAAACTGTTCGCTATCTAATAAAATTAAAGGATGGTGAGGGCGAGACAGATGATATCGACCATCTTGGCAACAGGCGAGTGAGATCTGTAGGAGAGCTTTTAGAAAACCAGTATCGCGTTGGTCTTATTCGCATGGAAAGGGCAATACGCGAGCGCATGAGCTTGCAGGATGTTGAGACTCTCATGCCACACGATCTCATCAACCCCAAACCAGTAAGTGCTGTGATCAAGGAATTTTTCGGATCAAGTCAGTTGTCACAATTTATGGACCAGACAAACCCGCTATCGGAAGTGACGCATAAGCGGCGCCTTTCAGCCCTAGGCCCTGGCGGTCTCACCAGGGAACGTGCGGGCTTTGAGGTACGCGATGTTCATCCAACGCACTATGGTCGTATATGTCCTATTGAAACGCCTGAAGGTCCTAACATTGGACTCATCGCTTCGTTGTCCATTTACGCTAGGGTCAATGACTACGGCTTTATCGAGACACCGTACCGCGAAGTTAAAAACGCCAAGGTCACTGACAACGTTCGCTATTGTTCTGCGCTCGATGAGGCAGATATAGCCATCGCACAGGCAAACGTCCAAATTGACAATAAGAAGTTCCTGGTTGACGAAAAAGTGCAATCCAGGACGCACGGAGAATTTGTCATGGCAATGCGCGAGGACGTCAAGCTCATGGACGTGTCGCCACAGCAATTGGTGTCCGTAGCTGCTTCCCTCATACCCTTTTTGGAGCATGACGATGCTAACCGCGCTCTCATGGGTTCAAATATGCAGCGTCAGGCTGTGCCCTTAATCAAAACATCCGCACCTCTAGTGGGAACTGGAGTTGAGGCAACGGTTGCCCGCGATTCAGGCGTGACGGTCGTGGCACGCCGAGATGGGATTGTGGCAGAGGTCGATGCGAATCGCATAGTGGTTCGTGCAGACCGCAGCGAACGAAAGAACTTTAGCTCAGATGTCGACATCTACAATCTCACAAAATACAGGCGTTCAAATCAAAGCACCTGCATCAATCAAAAGCCTATCGTTATCAAGGGCGATAAGGTTAAGCGCGGCGACGTGATTGCGGATGGTCCTGCAACTGATGAGGGAGAGCTTGCACTGGGCCAGAATGTGGTAGTCGCGTTCATGCCCTGGACTGGCTATAACTTTGAGGATTCGATTCTAATAAGCGAGCGTGTTCTAAAGGACGATGCCTTCACATCGATTCATATCGAGGAGTTTGAGTGTGCTGCTCGTGACACCAAACTCGGCAAAGAAGATATCACGCGCGATATTCCAAACGTGGGCGACGAAGCGCTTAAAGATCTGGATGATTCCGGCATCGTGAGAATAGGCGCCGAGATTAAGCCTGGCGATATATTGGTCGGAAAAGTAACGCCTAAGGGAGAGACTCAGCTCTCTCCAGAAGAGCGCTTGCTCCGCGCCATCTTCGGCGACAAGGCCGGCGATGTTAAGGACACAGGTCTCCGAGTGCCTCCTGGAGTTTCTGGAGTGGTAATAGGCGCTCAAGTCTTCTCCAGAGAGGGCGTTGAGCTGGATGACCGCGCTAAAGAGATCCAGGATGAGGAGAAGGACAAGATTGGCAAGGACATGGAGGTAGAACTAAAAGGTATATCTGATACGGCAGCAAAGAGGATTCGGCAGCTGCTCGTGGGCAGGGTATCTTCCTCCAAGGTGATGGACGATGAAGACGAGAAAGTCCTTTTGGCCAAGGGCAAGACCATTACCGATGAAACGCTGAATAAAGTCTCTTTTAACAAGTGGAGCGAGATATCAGTTGAAGGTGGCGACGATATTGAGTCAGAGCTTGCCGACTCATTCGACAGCGTGGATGAGCAGCAGGATCTAGTCAAGATGATGTACGACCAGAAAATAAACCGCCTTACCAAAGGCGATGAGCTTCCTCCAGGCGTCATAAAGATGGTCAAAGCCTACGTAGCCATCAAGCGCAAGCTTTCAGTTGGCGACAAGATGGCCGGACGCCATGGCAACAAGGGCGTGATCTCTAGGATTCTGCCCGAGGAGGATATGCCCTATACAGCTGACGGCCGTCCTGTGGATATCGTGCTCAATCCCTTAGGAGTTCCGTCGCGTATGAACGTGGGGCAGATACTCGAAGCCCACCTGGGATGGGCAGCAAAGTTTTTGGGCGAGCAGATAGACGATATCCTGGAGAAGCATTACTCCAAGGACGAACTCATGAAGGCCATAAAGAGCGCATATAATTCGCCTGCCATGAATGCATTCCTGGAAGAAGCATCTGAGCGGCAGATAAAGGAGATGGCTGGCAAACTCAAAAACGGCGTGCCGTTTACCACGCCTGTGTTTGATGGTGCGACTGAGAAGGAGGTAAAGAATGCTCTCGATGCTGCTGGGCTTCCGATCTCAGGACAGACCATTTTGTTTGATGGAAGGAGCGGTGAGGCGTTTGACTCTGAGGTAACGGTGGGAGTGATGTATATGATGAAGTTGCACCACCTTGTGGATGAAAAGATTCACGCGCGCTCCATCGGTCCTTATTCTCTGGTCACGCAGCAACCTCTTGGCGGAAAGGCGCAGTTTGGCGGCCAGAGGCTAGGCGAGATGGAGGTCTGGGCACTCGAGGCCTATGGCGCGGCATATGCTTTACAAGAATTCCTCACGGTCAAATCAGACGACGTCGCAGGCCGTACGCGCATGTATGAGGCTATCGTGAAGGGCGAGAAAGTTCTGGAACCAGGTCTTCCAGAATCCTTCAACGTGCTCATGAAAGAACTTCAGGCGCTTTGTTTAGATGTGGAGTTGTTGGAACCAGGAAAATAAAGGAGAGACATGGATATTTATCACTTCTTTGAAAAACCCAAAGATCCGCTGATTTTTGAGGGTATAAGGATTAGACTCGCATCTGCTGAAAAAATTCTTCAGTGGTCTTATGGCGAGGTCAAAAAACCCGAAACCATAAACTACCGCACGTTCAAGCCAGAACGAGATGGACTTTTCTGTGCTAAAATCTTTGGACCGGTCAAAGATTACGAATGTAACTGCGGAAAATACAAGCGCATGAAGCACCGTGGCATTGTCTGCGAGAAGTGCGGCGTGGAAGTGATTCAGAGTAAGGTGAGGCGTGAGCGCATGGGCCATATTAAGCTTGCAGCTCCTGTTGCCCACATATGGTTTTTAAAGAGCCTGCCATCGCGCATCGGAACCATACTCGACGTCTCGCTTAAGGAGCTGGAAAAGGTGCTCTACTGCGAAGCGCACATGGTCGTGGATCCGGGCAATACGGATCTTAAAGAAGGGCAGATGCTCACCGAAGAAGCCTATCAGAAAGCGCTCGAGGAATTTGGGCCTGCTTTTAGGGTCGGAATGGGTGGAGAGGTGATCAAAGAACTCTTAAGCGCCATAGACCTGGATGAGCTTTCCAAGAAGCTGCGCAAGGAACTCAAGAAGACTAAGTCAGTTGCAGGGACTACAAAGCTTTCCAAGCGACTTAAGCTAGTCGAACAACTCCGCGAGGCTGGCAACAGGCCTGAGTGGATGATGTTAGAAGTTATTCCGGTTCTTCCGCCTGATTTGCGTCCATTAGTGCCTCTTGATGGAGGGCGCTTTGCTACGTCAGATCTCAACGATCTTTACCGCCGAGTCATCAATCGCAACAATCGCTTAAAAAGGCTTTTGGAACTAAACGCCCCTGATATTATCATACGCAATGAAAAGCGCATGCTTCAAGAAGCGGTGGATGCGCTGTTCGACAATGGTCGACGTTCCAGGCCGTTTGTTGGACCAAACCGCAGGCCTCTGCGTTCTCTTTCCGATATGCTAAAGGGCAAGCAGGGCCGTTTTCGTCAGAACTTGCTAGGCAAACGAGTCGATTACTCGGGCCGCTCGGTCATCGTGGTAGGTCCGGAACTTAGACTGCACGAGTGTGGTTTGCCTAAGAGCATGGCGCTCGAGCTGTTCAAACCGTTCATTTATAGTAAGCTCGAGGAGCGGGGGCTCGCTGCAACCATCAAGAGCGCCAAACGAATAGTGGAGCGCGAAACCCCTGAGGTCTGGGATGCGCTGGCCGACGTAATTGCAGAGCACCCAGTTCTTTTAAATCGCGCGCCAACGCTGCATCGTTTAGGCATCCAGGCATTTGAGCCAGTGCTCACCGAGGGCAAGGCTATTCGGCTGCATCCACTAGTATGCGCAGCGTTCAACGCAGACTTTGATGGTGACCAGATGGCAGTTCATATTCCGCTGTCGGTTGAGGCGCAGATGGAAGCGCGCGTTCTTCTGTTGTCTACCAACAACATACTGTCACCAGCTAATGGAAAACCCATCATCGTGCCCACTCAGGATATGGTGCTGGGCATTTATTACATGACTCGCGAAAGAGCTTTTGCAAAAGGCGAGAAAGGTACGTTTTCTTCAATAGATGAGGTGAACATCGCTTATGATGCAGGAGCAGTGGATCTGCAAGCACGCATCAAAGTGCGCATTCACGGAAAATTGGAGGAGACAACTGTTGGCCGCGCCCTTCTCTATGCGGTACTGCCATCAGAGATTCCCTTCGCAATGGTTAACAAGGTGATGGACAAGAGAGCGATCGGCGATCTCATCGATCAGTGCTACCGCATGTGCAAGGATAAGAAGACGGTTCTTTTGGCAGATCACCTGCGTACGCTCGGCTTTTATTACTCTACAAAGGCAGGCATATCCATCTGCATAGACGACATGATAATTCCAGAAGAGAAGAACATAGTTTTGGATAAGGCGTTTAGGGAAGTCCATGAGGTGGAGGAACAGTATACCGAGGGCCTGATCACCTCTGGCGAGAAGTACAACAAGGTAGTCGACATCTGGGCTGCTGCTACAGAATCTGTTGCATCAGAGATGATGAAGGGCATGTCCACTGAAACGATTACAGGTCCAGAAGGGGAGAAGCGCGACCAGATGAGCTTCAACTCCATTTTCATTATGGCTGATTCTGGTGCAAGAGGATCTGCTCAGCAGATGCGTCAGCTAGCCGGCATGAGAGGACTCATGGCAAAACCTTCGGGCGAGATTATCGAGACTCCCATTGTTGCCAATTTCCGCGAGGGGTTAAACGTCCTTCAATACTTCATATCCACACACGGTGCACGCAAGGGTCTTGCTGATACAGCTCTTAAGACTGCAAATTCGGGTTATCTCACCAGGCGTCTTGTGGACGTAGCGCAAGACGTAACTGTGATAGAAGAGGATTGTGGTACGTTCGATGGTCTCGTGATGGGCGCACTAGTCGAGAGTGGAGAGGTGATCGAACCTTTGGTCGATAGGCTCTTGGGTAGAGTGGCTCTTGAGGACATTCGAGATCCTTACACAGACGATGTGATTGTAAAGGCCGGCGAGATGATAGACGAGGAACTGGTGCAACGTGTCGAAGACTCTGGCCTTGAGAAGGTGCTCATACGTTCGGTTCTTACCTGTAAAAGCAAAAAAGGCGCATGTGCTAAGTGCTACGGTCGCGACTTAGCAAGGGGACATATCGTCAATATTGGAGAAGCCATCGGTGTCATCGCTGCTCAGTCGATCGGTGAGCCAGGAACGCAGCTTACCATGCGCACGTTCCATATCGGTGGAACTGCTTCTCGCCGCATCGAGCAATCAACGCTCGAGGCGCGTCACGATGGTGTGGTCAAATACGAAAACGTACAGATCGTCGTTAACAGAACAGGAAAACTAATAGTCATGAACCGCAACGGCTCCATCGTCGTATCAGATGAAGCAGGCCGTGAGCGCGAGCGTTACAAGCTCAACTACGGCGCTACGTTGCTTCACAAAGAGCGCGACAATGTTAAGGCTGGTAATCTTCTCGCAGAGTGGGATCCATATACCGTACCGATCCTCACTGAAGTGACGGGCCGCATTAAGTTCGGAGACATCATCGAGGGATTTACCATGATCGAGCAGGTCGATGAGGTGACTGGCCTTTCACGAAAGGTCATCATCGCATCTAAAGATCCATCCAGCCGTCCGCGCGTCTCGATTAAGGATGACGCGGGCGGAACCTTGATGCTTCCTTCAAACCGCGGAGAGGCACGCTACCTCTTGCCGGTGGGCGCCAACATAGTGGTTTCTGAAGGCGATGAAGTAAGTGCTGGCGATGTTATCGCAAAGATCCCTCGCGAGACCACAAAGACCAAGGATATAACAGGCGGTCTGCCTCGCGTAGCCGAGCTCTTTGAAGCTCGCAAGCCCAAGGACCATGCAGTGATATCTGAGATCGATGGAATAGTCACCTTTGGTCCAGACGCAAAGGGCAAGCGCGCGGTGATCATTACGCCAGAAGTTGGTGAAGCTGTGGAATACCTCATACCCAAGGGGAAACATATATCAGTGCACGAGGGCGATTTTGTCCGTGCTGGAGAAGCGCTCATGGATGGTTCTTCCAACCCGCACGATATCCTGGCAGTCCTGGGTGAAAAGGAGCTGGCTAAGTTTCTCGTGGACGAGATACAAGAGGTCTATCGTTTGCAGGGCGTGCGCATCAACGACAAGCACATCGAGATAATCGTTCGCCAGATGTTAAAGAGAGTCAAGATCGTTGATCCTGGCGATACTACGTGGCTGGAAGATGAGCAGGTGGACAAAGCCATGTTTGAGGAAGAGAACGAGAAGATCCGCGCCAAGGGCGGCAGGCCCGCAGTTGCCGAGCCGTTTTTGCTAGGGATCACTCGTGCATCGCTATCCACAGACAGCTTTATCTCAGCAGCTTCCTTCCAGGAAACCACTAAGGTTCTCACTGAGGCTTCGGTCTCTGGCAAGGTTGATTTTCTGCGAGGCCTTAAAGAGAACGTGATCATGGGCAGGCTGATACCAGCGGGAACTGGCCTGCGCAAATACAAGGGCTATGAAATAGAGGTCGATGAGGTGTCTGAGGAGGAGCTTGAAAGGGCTTCCAGGGATGAACTGTTTGTGAGTCAGGATGTTGCAGGTTAATATGTAAAATTCCACATTAGATGTGTCTGGAAAGCCTGTAAATACTTGACTTCAAAATGGTCTTTTGTTAGCTTGCCGCCCACTTTTGGCGCAGTAGCCCTGAGAGGTGTTTAACATCCTGTAATTGAAGCGATTTTGATAGGCCAGCGTTGCCTGAAAATGACGCAAGTGGGGTATTATGCCGACGATAAATCAATTGGTACGAATGGGAAGAAAGCAGCTTAAGTTGCGCACTGCATCGCCTGCTCTTGTTAGGTGCCCGCAGCGTCGCGGCGTTTGCGTTCGCGTCTATACCACAACGCCTAAGAAACCCAACTCAGCGCTGCGCAAAGTTGCGCGTGTGAGGCTCACCAATGGCTTTGAGGTAACCTCTTATATCCCAGGTGAGGGCCATAACCTGCAAGAGCACTCTGTGGTTATGGTGCGAGGCGGCCGTGTTAAGGATTTGCCAGGCGTTCGCTATCATATAGTTCGTGGCACGTTAGACACAACAGGTGTTGAAAATCGCAGGCAGAGACGTTCGAAGTACGGAACTAAGAAACCAAAATAATTTAGTGACCAGTGACCAGTGACCAGTGAGAACTTATACTTGTACTACAAAAACATTGAGTTTCCTAACCACTGTTTGCTGATCACTGGTTACTAGTTACTGGTCACTGAATGAGAGGTAACGATGCCGAGAAAAAAGAGAGCCAGCTTAAAGAGACAGATCGCTCCTGATCCCAAGTATGGGGACAAGCTGGTTGCTAAGTTCATCAGTACGATCATGTGGAGTGGCAAGAAATCCACAGCAGAGCATGCAGTCTATGGTTGCTTCAATGTGCTGCAAGAAAAGAAAAACGATGATCCTGTTAAACTGTTCAAACAGGCCATGGAGAACATAAAGCCCGTGATCGAGGTTCGCTCAAGGCGCGTGGGCGGTGCTACATATCAGGTTCCGGTTGAGGTTCGTTCAGACAGAAGGGTGTCCCTTGGGCTGCGTTGGCTCATATCCGCAGCTCGTGCCCGCAAAGAAGGGACGATGAAAGACAGGCTTGCTAGCGAGTTGCTAGAGGCGTTGGAGAATCGGGGCTCAGCAGTTAAGAAGCGTGAGGATACACATAAGATGGCAGAGGCTAACAAGGCCTTTGCACATTATCGTTGGTAATTATGGTTTACCTGGCTCTTTGATAGCATGGTAGAGCATAGCTCGAGAGGCAAAATAGCATGGCAGCGGTTTCTACAGATCTTAAAAACATGCGCAACATCGGGATCATCGCACACATAGATGCGGGTAAAACCACTGTGACCGAGCGCATTCTTTTCTATTCAGGCATCACCTATAAGATAGGCGAGGTTCACGATGGCACTGCGGTGATGGATTGGATGGAGCAGGAACAGGAGCGTGGAATTACCATCACCTCAGCTGCTACCACTTGTTATTGGCGCAATCATCGCATCAATATAATAGATACGCCTGGTCATGTGGATTTTACGGTAGAGGTGGAAAGAAGCCTGAGAGTGCTTGATGGCGCGGTGGGCGTGTTCGATGCAGTGGCAGGCGTAGAGCCACAGTCAGAGACCGTGTGGCGGCAGGCCAATCGATATGGAGTTCCCAAGATTGGCTTCGTCAACAAGATGGATCGCACAGGCGCTGACTTTTTCCGCTGCGTCAAGATGATGCATGACAGGCTCGGCGCTAACGCCATTCCGTTTCAGCTGCCGCTTGGAGCTGAAGCTGAGTTTACAGGAGTCATAGATCTCATCGAGAAAAAGGCCTATGTCTTTGATATGGAAACAATGGGTGCCAAGTTTGAGGCCATGAATATTCCAACCGATATGATTGGGCTCGTAGATGAGTATCGCGAAAAGCTCATAGAAGCAGTTGTAGAAGTTGATGATGAAATTCTTCATAAATACCTCGAGAGCCATAGCCTCACGATTGAAGAGATCAAAAAAGCAGCGCGTGCTGCGACTATTCAGATGAAGGTAGTGCCAGTTCTCTGCGGAGCAGCCTTCAAGAACAAGGGAGTGCAGCGGCTTTTGGACGCAGTTGTCGATTTTCTTCCATCACCGCTCGAAGTTCCTCCTGTAGAAGGCGTGAGCGTGGATAAGCAAGATAAAGTAGAGAAAAGACATGCGTCGACTGATGAGCCGTTTTCAGCACTCGCGTTCAAGATAATGACTGATCCATATGTTGGGCAGCTAACGTACTTTAGGGTTTATTCCGGCATCGTTGAGAGCGGGAAAACTGTCTACAATCCCATACGGGACAAACGCGAGCGCATAGGCCGTCTGCTAAGAATGCATTCCAACAAGCGCGAAGAGGTAAAGCAGGCGAGTGCGGGCGAGATAGTAGCAGCGGTTGGGCTCAACATCACAAGAACAGGCGATACGCTGTGCGATCAGAAAAGGCCCATCATACTAGAGAAGATGGAGTTTCCTGATCCTGTCATAACGATCGCTATCGAGCCAAAGACAAAGGTTGATGAAGAAAGACTTGGCATGTCTCTTCAAAAGCTTGCTAATGAAGATCCTTCATTCCGAGTGGCAGTTGATCCAGATACTGCTCAGACGATCATCTCCGGAATGGGTGAGCTTCATCTAGAGATCATAGTCGATCGCTTGCTGCGCGAGTTCAATGTGGGAGCTAATGTTGGCAGGCCACAGGTTGCATACCGCGAAACCATCTCTAAGAAGATCGAGATGGAAAATAAGTATGCAAAGCAGACAGGAGGAAGAGGACAATTCGCTCATGTCTGGCTGCGCGTAGAACCGTTAGAGCGTGGCTTGGGTTTTCAATTTGAGGACGAGGTGAAAGGCGGCTCATTGCCTCGCGAGTACATACCTGCAGTGAAGAAGGGCGTCCATGATGCCATGGATGGCGGGTCGTTAGCAGGATATCCTCTTGTGGATGTAAAGGTTACGGTGTTTGATGGCTCATACCATGAAGTGGATTCCTCAGATATGGCATTTAAAATCTGTTCAGCCATGTGCATGAGAAATGCGGTTAAATATGCAGATCCGATTTTGCTCGAACCAGTCATGGATGTGGAGGTTGTGGTTCCAGAAGAATACGTTGGTGCTGTTACTGGCGATTTAACATCCAGGCGGGGCCGCATCGTAAAGAGCGATGCGCATGCGGGTTCACAGATAATTGGAGCGCAGGTTCCGCTAGCTAACATGTTTGGATATGCAACTGATCTAAGAAGCGTAACCCAAGGGCGGGCTACATATAGCATGCAGTTTGCACATTACGAGGCGCTTCCAGCTAGTTTAGCAGAGGAAGTAATAGCCAAAGCACAGGGACGATAAACTACAACATCGCGAGAAAGGCGAGAAACGCCAGCAACGTCCTGTACCGGACGGTACAGGGCAACGCGAGAAACGAAAAATACTAAATACAAAATACAAGATACGAAACCCCGGGGAGGTAAAATATGTCGAAGGAGAAATTTGAAAGGACA